>CAZUVN010000046.1:0-8307 GCA_964623835.1 uncultured Candidatus Peribacteria bacterium | reverse complement strand
GCTGATCGGGATTCTTGCACTCGAGCATGTTGAACGAAATCGGATAGTCGCGGTCTGCAGGATCAAACAGCACAACATCGTTGTTCCGGTTCTTGGGAATAAACTGAAGAATCGCTTCAATCAGATCGCCGTGAGGATCGATGATACCCATCCCCTTTCCGCTCAAGATATCGCTGTAAATCATGTTAAGCAGAATGGTCGACTTACCCATACCGGTTTTTCCAATCACATAGATGTGACGGCGACGGTCGTCGGGGCGAATGCCGAACTGCATGCGCTGTCCGTGGAACACCGACTCTCCTAGGACAGTCAGATTCCCATCAACATCGGTCACTCCCGGCACGGGAAGATTCACCGGCGGCTCGAGTTTTTTACTGATGACCCAGTCCATGTTGGGGGTCTTCACCATGATGCTCGGAATGTGCCAGAGCGTGGCAACTTCCTCTGCGGAGAGAGGATACGGGCGTGGCTCTTCCGTCGGCAGCGTCAGCGACACATTGATAGGTCCGGAAGCAAAACCGTTACTGGTTGGAAGGGTAAATGGCCGGAAGCTGCTGACGATTTCCTGCACTTTCGCCTCCGCATCGGCGCGGCACGCAACCGGCGCGATAACAGTGACACGGATGGTGGTGAGGAAGAGTAGTCGGTTCAACTTGTCGACGGCAGCGGTCGTACTGTCTTCACGTTCATGGCTGCGCACCATACTGCGTGCAGCTTCATCGGCGTCGACATCACTGTTCTGCACCTCTTGGCCGGTCACCAGTGAAATAGACGTCTTGGGACGGAACGCGGCGAACCACAGTCGCCAGCCACCCATTAAGACATCAAGCGGCCACAGGAGCAGTCGGCGTGAGCCTCTGGCCATATGGACCGATGTGAACAACATCGCGTATGCCGGCCAGTTTTTAGAGAGTCCACGTCCCAGAAGCGGCAAAAATTTAATCGCACGTTTGCGATAATTTCCACCAAGGGGCTCAATGTGAATGCCGATGTGCCCGCGCATGCCGGGCTTGGGATAGCGGACAAGTGAAGCAGTCAGACCGGCAATCGTATCGACACTCTGGCGACTGCTGGGGTCCATGAACTGCGGGTAGCGTTTGATGGGGAAAAACTCCGGATCAGTCAGCGCGACATCGGTCCACACAACCACCTCTCCCTCTTTCGGAGTAAAGATCGCAGGGTTCGCATTATCGATTTCCGCGTCGGGATACTGCGCGTAAATCTGACTTTCAATCAGCGATGCGGCCTTCTGCTCTCCGCGAACAAACAGACCGATCTTTCCTTCGGCCATACCCATTTCCAAGGAAATCTTGCTGCCACTGCCGCTCAACGAGTGCACCGTGGACAACGCGGTTTCCATCATCAGAGGACCGCGGTTTGCCGATATCTCATCCGGATCGGGCAGACTCGGACGAATGCGGAGGAGAATGTTATTCGACGGTTCGTTCGTAGTCATTAGTTAGATCGTAGCAGATCGGAAACAAGATCGAGTGCAACTGTGTTATACGCGTAGTCCATACGCATGGGTCCCAGGATGCCAATCACACCAGCCTCTCCACGCACACTGTAGCGCGTTACCAGCATGCCGCAGCTCTGGATTTGCGGGAGCAAGTGTTCATCGCCAATAAAGTAACGCACGTCATCATCAATTGTTTGATCTTCCAGTAGTTCCGTCAGGCGGCTTTCGAGAACCTCGACGACGCCGGTCGCAAGGTCCGGGTTACTTTGGAACTCCGGCTGACGCAGCGTATTGGCCAGACCCATGTAATACACGCGCTCTTTGTGCGGTACGGTCGCAAACGCAACATTCGGCATGATCTGCGAGAGCAAGGCAACGGCTTCATAGACACGTTCTTGGTCTTTGCGCTGCAGATACTGCTGCTTCAGAATATCAAAACGCGAACGAACCTCGCGCTCATGAACATCGGGCTCCATGTATTCGCGAACGTAGAGCTGATAGCCCTTGGCAGTGGGGATACGACCGGCCGATGTGTGCGGCTGCTCAATAAATCCTTCCTCGCCGAGTGCTCGCATTTCGTTGCGGATAGTGGCTCCGGACAGCAGGAAAAACCCGTGATCAATGATCTGCTTGGAGCCCACGGGGACTCCTGTCTTAATGAATTCGTCGATGATGGCCGTAAGAAGCTTCGCCTGACGCGTATTCATACTCGCTGAGTGTATCACTCTTCGTTTGTGACTGATAGAATTGTCGGATAGTTGATTTTAATAATATAATAATAAATATAATTTTTGTCAAATTTCCGCTTTAGGCACCTAAAGCGCTTTCTCCTTGTATTCCCCTATCCTACTCGTATGATCGACCTATGGATGAAACCGCTCCAGCAACGAAAACCGACGTTACCCTTCTCAAGCAAGAAATCATGCAGATAGAAGGAAGATTAATAGAGTACATGGATAAAAAAGCTGAAGAAACAAAAAGACATTTTGATGTTGTTGCCGAAAACCTCCATTACGACATGGTTGGTGCCCACAAAGACAAAATCAGTGTTATCGATGACCGCTCACTGCAAAACCGACAAAGAATAGAGAAAATAGAGGCACGTTTGGCGATCTGATTACGCCGCCTTCTTCTCTTCGCTCTTCTGCATGCGAGCCTTGAAGCGGTCCACACGGCCTCCACGGAGGTCCTTCGTCTGCTTACCGGTGTAAATCGGGTGGCAGTTGCGGCAGGTTTCAACGATCTGCTCTTTCACGGTGCTGGGGATCAGAAAGACGCTGCTGCAGGTGGAGCAGGTTGTTTTGGCGTCTTTGTGCACTTCTGGGTGGATTCCGGATTTCATAGCTCGGAAACTATACGGATAAATGAATCTGATGCAAGTCTGAACTCGAAAAGCCTCTAGCCTCTAGCCCCCAGCCGTTAGTAGCTAGAGGCCGGAGGCTGGCGGCTTTTACGTTTTTACTTCCTTTTTTGCCTTCCTTTTGCTGCTTTTAGCGGCTTTTTCGACCATTTCTGCCTCTTCGAAGAGCTCTTCCATCTCCCCTTCCCGCTGGTTCTCTGCGGCTTCCAGAATGGCTTTTTCGGCCTCTTCGTCGTGCATCACCACACTCATCGATGCGACTTTGTCGCCACCATCCAAGCGCATCACAATCACGCCTTGGGTAGCGCGGCCGCGAGATGGGATGTCGGTCAGACCCATACGAATTGCCTGACCCTGCTTGGAAATACAGAGAAGATCGCCCTTTGCGCCCTCTTCCAAGACCACCGCACCGACGATATCACCGGTTCGAGCAGTCAGCTGTGCGGCTTTGACGCCGGAACCGCCGCGTCCCTGGAAGCGATATTCGGTAACCGGACTCATTTTGCCGAGTCCGTTTTCCATCACGACCAGCAATTTGCTGACACGAGCGTCGCGGATACATCCCGCTTCGACCACGCGATCGCCGGCTGCCAAACGGATACCGTAGACACCAGCTGCGGCGCGACCCATCGGACGAACGTCATCTTCCTTAAAGCGGATGGCCTTACCTTTCTTGCTGACGATGAGAATTTCATTGGTTCCATCGGTCGCAACAACCCAGCGCAGGTCTTCGCCTTCCGGCAACTTCTGCGCAATGAGTCCGCTGCGGCGGATGTTCTGGAACTCGGTGACCTCCGTGCGCTTCACCGTTCCTTGGTCGGTCACCATCATGAGGAACTTCGCATGGCTGAGATCTGCTTTCAGAATGGCCGTGATGCGCTCGTCGGGTTTCAGCTGAAGAATGTTCACAATCGCCTGACCACGCGCGATGCGGCTGGTCTGTGGCAGCTCGTATGCGGGCATCTGGAACACACGACCGGTGTTCGTGAAGAACAGCAGGTCATCGTGGTTCATGACGTGGAGCAGGCTGAGGACCTCGTCATCTTCTTTCACATCGGCACCCTTAATGCCCTTGCCGCCGCGGTGTTGTGCGCGGAACTGGAGCGGACTGAGACGCTTCACGTAGCCGCTGCGGGTCAGCGTGACGATCATCGGCGCATTTGGAATTGTGTCCTTGGCGCTGAATTCACCGGCTGCCATGGGGACTACTGCCGTGCGACGGTCATCACCGTAGGCCTTTTTGATCTCGGTGAGTTCGTTTTTGATGACTTCATCAATCTTCTGCTTGCTGCTGAGAATCTCCTCGCACTCTTTGATGAACTGCTTCGTCTCCTTCAACTCATCATCGATCTTCTTGCGCTCCAGACCTGCAAGAGTCTGCAAACGCGTATCGAGAATCGCATTCGCCTGAAGATCACTCAACTTGAATTTCTTCATGAGGTTCTCACGTGCATCGTCGCGCGCTTGGGACTTGCGAATCGTGTCGATCACCGCGTCGATGTTATCGAGGGCAATCGTGAGTCCTTCGAGAATGTGCGCACGCTCTTTGGCACGGTCACGTTCAAATGTGACGCGGCGCGTTGTCACAACTCGGCGGTGCTCAACGAATACGGAGAGGAGCTCCTGCAGGTTCATCAGACGCGGCTGCAGCCCGTCCGCCAGCGCAATCATGTTATAGCCGAAACTGCTCTGCAGCTCGGTGTGCTTGTACAGCTGGTTGAGGATTTTCTGCGGGTAGGCGTCTTTTTTCAGTTCGACAATAATGCGAACACCATGACGATCGGACTCGTCGCGGATGTCGCTGATACCGACAATCACCTTCTCGTTAACTAGGTCAGCCATCTTGATGATGAGCGTTTCCTTGTTCACCTGATACGGGATCTCGCTGACGCGGATGTGGAAGCGACCGCTCGTCGTCTCTTCAATTTCGGCCTTACCTCGCACCATGACCGATCCGCGACCGGTCAGATATGCCTGCTTGATCACCTCTTTGTCGTACACGATTCCACCAGTCGGGAAATCGGGACCCTGAACATACTTAAGCAGGTCTTCGACCGTCGCCTGGGGGTTGTCGATCAGATAGAGCACGGCGTTGACGATCTCGTGCAGGTTGTGGGGCGGGATGTTCGTCGCCATACCGACGGCGATACCGACCGTACCGTTAAGGAGCAGGTTTGGGATCTTTGCCGGAAGAACGGATGGCTCCTTGCGGCTGGCGTCGTAGTTGTCGGTAAAATCGACGGTATTTTTATCGATGTCCGCGAGCATCTCATCGGTAATGCGCGCCATCTTGGATTCGGTATAACGCATGGCCGCCGCACCGTCTCCATCCAGCGATCCGAAGTTTCCCTGACCGTGCACCAGCGGATAACGCATCGAGAAGTCCTGCGCCATACGAACCAACGATTCGTAAATGGCCGAGTCTCCGTGCGGGTGGTACTTACCCATCACATCACCGACGATGAGGGCGGACTTGCGGAATTTGGCACCGGAGCGAAGTCCCAGGTCGTGCATGCCGTACAGAATGCGGCGGTGCACGGGCTTTAGACCGTCACGGGCATCGGGAAGCGCACGAGCGACAATGACGCTCATCGCGTAGCTGAGGTAGCTCTCCTCCATTTCAGTGACAATCGGGCGCGCTTGGATGCGTCCGATACTGCTCAGCGTCTCGCCAAGTTCTTGCTGTTCCGGGTTCTTGTTGTCGTTCTCTGCCATACGGAAAAACGGGGTGAAAGTTCACGGGAATGATAGCGGAAACACGCAAAGAAGGAAGGTCTCTGAACACAAAAACATGTCAAAGAAAGCGGCCCCGCACGTGCGGGGCCGCAGATTCCGGTCATGCCCTTCCAGGCTTGTTCCACTCTGCGTATATACCCATAATCCAGAGTGCAAGGCCCAGAACGAGTCCGATCCCAATGGACCATTCGATGAATGGCGTCCGCTGGATGTATGCAACCCACAACACATATCCCATGAATACACCTACAATCCCCGCTGACACCTTGTCACCAGCCATTCGACCACAGATAAGCTGATATACAGCAATTGTTACCAGAATCATCACGCAGATCGGTGCCGGCATATGCAACAGCATAAAGAGAATAGGCATCCAGAATCTCCTTCTGAGGGTTGGTAAAGAGCGACCAGATATAATTATCCAATCACATTCTACTATCGATGACAACCTCCCCTACCAGCTAAAAGCTAAAAGCTATAAGCTTTCTGCAATGCTTTCCATCGTCGCAACTCCCATTGGCAATCTAGGCGATATAACCGACCGCGCAAAAAAGGTGCTGTCGGAAGTCAGTGCGATCATTTGTGAAGACACACGGGTCACCGGCGGCTTGCTGCATAATTTGGGATTACCGAAGAAAGAACTGATCAGCCTGCATGGGTATACCGATCCCCGAAAGCTCGATGGCATGATCGATCGCCTAAAGAACGGCGAACATATGGCTGCCGTCAGCGACGCGGGCACGCCGGGCATTTCCGATCCCGGCTACGCATTGGTGAGCAGATGCCGAACGGAAGGCATCAAGATGGAAGTGATTCCCGGACCATCGGCGTTTCTCGCTGCCCTGTCGGTTTCGGGACTGCCGATCAATCATTTTTTGTATTTGGGATTCCTGCCACTCAAAAAAGGACGCCAGACATTGATGAAGACATTCGCCAGCACAGAACACACGATCGTATTCTACGAATCGGTCCATCGGATTGAGAAAACATTGAGTGAATTGGGCGAGGTGCTGGCAACACAGCCGGATCGCGCCGTGGTTGTGTGCCGTGAGCTGACGAAGATGCATGAGGAGATAGTGAACACAACAGTTGATCAATTGCCGACAATTGCAAAATCGATTACGAAAAAAGGTGAGTTCGTCGTGGTGATTGGTGCATACAATTTGTGATCATGAGTGAGACCGACGCTATCCTCGCACTCTACGACTATCCGTTCCCACAAGAACTGATTGCGATCACCCCTGCTCACCCTCGGGACAGCGCTAAGCTCTTGGTGCACAACCGCACATCAAACCAAACATCGTTTTCAACATTCGCAGACATCACCGACTACCTCCCCCGCAACGCCGTCCTCGTGTTCAACCGGACGAAAGTCATTCCTGCACGGATGCATCTGACGAAAGACACCGGCGGAATCATAGAAGTGCTCTATCTGGGAACGAAGAATGACGCACTGCACGTTATGGCATCGGGCAAAATTGCAGAGGGTGATCGGCTTGCATGGCAAGACGGGCACACATTTACGGTGATGAAACGGGACGGGAAATATGCAGAGCTACAGCCATCGTTTCTGATGACCGATCTACATGCATTGCTTGAACGGTATGGCGAAACACCGCTGCCGCCGTACATCAAAGACTCCCCTCTTTCCGAGGCCGACAAGCGCAGTGAGTATCAGACGGTGTTTGCCAAAGATGCAGGGTCGGTCGCAGCGCCCACGGCAGGACTACATTTCACGCCGGAACTTTTAAAGAAGATTGAGGAGCATGGCTGCTCCATTCAATACGTCACACTGCATGTGAACCTTGGAACATTTGCGCCACTGACCGAAGAGCACATCAAGCATAAGAAGCTCCACGAAGAATGGTACGAGATTGATGCTGCAACGGCTGAGTTTTTGAATAAGGCGAAAGTTGATGGCCGTCCAATTATCGCCGTGGGAACAACCTCCGTCCGCACACTAGAATCGGCAACCGTTGACCATCAACTACAGAACTTTTCCGGCATCACCGACATCTTCATCGATGAGCATGATCAATTGCAGTTTGTCGACGGGCTGATCACGAACTTCCACGTGCCAAAATCAAGCTTACTGATGCTGGTCTCCGCCTTTGTCGGCCGCAAGAAACTGCTCGAGTTGTACCGCCAAGTGATCGACAAGAAATTCCGTCTCTTCAGCTTTGGGGATGGGATGATGATTCTGTAAAAAAAGAGCCCTTCCGAAGAAGGGCTCAGAGATCGTACCCAAAGATCTCAGCGTAGAACGATCTCCCGCTTTGGGGATTGCTGCCGTGCCCGATTCCGTCGGGCATCGCGGGCAGCCCTCGTGCGCTGGGCACGAAGATCATCGTCCGAATTGCGCCGCAACAAGAGTTTCTTGTGGCGGTCCGATCCGACGTGGCTACTCCAGGCAGCAACTGTGGTCCAGCACCCGCAAATGCATTCGATACGCTGATTTGCGGTAAACACTGACTGTCCGAGCGACATGTGCGATTCCTCCAGAGAGTGGGACGGACATCAAAGAGCACGATTGCTCCAGCATAGATACATGTTGACATTACGGCAACACCGTCGCCGGATCGACATTTGCACCACCGTGAATCACCTCAAAATGCAGATGGGCTGCCGTCGTCATTGGACCCGCACCGTAGGTTCCCGGTGCTCCTCCGGAAAGACCAATAATCTGCCCTGCGGTTACATCTTCTCCTGTTTTTACCAATGCTTTGAACATATGTCCGTAGAGCGTTGCGTA
>CAZUVN010000045.1:0-8309 GCA_964623835.1 uncultured Candidatus Peribacteria bacterium | reverse complement strand
AGGTGAAGTGCACGGTGGTTGCTACAGGATTCGACAACGAGGCTCTAAGCCAGACACAGGCATTCCAGAGCCCGGCACAGCGTTACCTCAGCAAGCCCGGTGCCGCTCCCACGGGACGCTCACAGGAGATTGCCCGAGAGACAAAGATGGAAGGTGGTGTAAAACCCGCTCTTGAGTTGTCCGAAGAAGAGTTGGAGGTGCCAGCGTTCATGCGCAAACCTCTCTCCAAGTAACAGTAACAATTTAGCAATTTAACAATTCACCCTGACTAAAGGCGGATTGTTAAATTGTTATATGGTTAAATTGCTCTGCTATTAAGCGTGCGTCCCCGTCGATCCGAACCCTCCTCTTGTTTCCGCGCCGTGTGAATCAACCTCCTGCCACACCGCTTGTTCTACTTTGACGAATAATCCCTGTGCAATACGTTCGCCGCGTTCGACGGTTACCGGTTCTTTGGTGATGTTCTGTACCTGCACCAATATCTCATCGGTCGCACCGTGATAGTCCTGATCAATCACACCGATGGAGTGGGGGAATGCCAGGCCTTTCTTTCGCGGCATGCTTGATCGCGGGGCAATAATGAGTGCATAGCCCTCCGGAACCTTCACAATGACGTTACCGGGGATCAGAGCGATGGCACCGGGCTCAATAACCGTTGTCTCGCGTGTGATGATGTCAAAGCCCACTGCGCCGTGTGATTGATATGTCGGCAATTCCAATGAGGGATCAATTCTTTGAATTTGTACTTTCATAGAGGAGGGGGCCTGCCGGCCGTAGCAGAAATCGAAATTGTTATAGATTTATATCCGCCCACCTTCGCCAAGGCTACGTTGGGGACCTTCTGCGAAGGTCGGAGCGTGGAGTCGATACGTTGAACTGAGACGTGCATACGCAGAGTCTAGCGTGTCTCTTTATGACATGCATGCTTACGGTGCTAATGTCGGTGTGATTTTCTTCGGTTTTTGAGCTGCATTCTGCAAAATGGCCTTTGCCAATGGGCTGTTTGCCGCTTCTTTCTCTTTCAGTGTTTTTTCTCTGATCAGCCCGCGCATATACATGCTTTCGAAGATCCTATCACCGGCATCAGTACGAAGATTGATCTGTGATGCAGCGTTTGCACGCGGAGTGTTAGCAAAGTAGTCATCCCATAGATCACAGAATTTTTCCTGATATTGCCGTAGGGTTTCAATTGAGACAGTTCCTCTTGCACATGCGTCGTACAGCACATCATATCGCTTGATGATATCTCCCGAAAATTGCTGCGCCATTTCCGCATTGTCGAAATCATCTGTCGATCCCACGGTGAAAATCTTGTTAAACACGGGACTACCGGTGAGGAGCAGCTCTGAATCATGCAAGAAATCCTGCATTTTCTCGTAGTTCAAGTTGTTAGGTCTTGCACTCGCTGCCATGTCGGCGCGGTATGCCTTGTAGTTTTCACCGAAGAGGGTGACTGCGTGGCTCCAGGATTGCTCATCTCCATTTTTATCAACGTGTGATGAGATTGTCTGACCTGAAAGAGCTTTCGCAACAAGTTCATCAAATTGTTCCTGATCGCGATCTTTCAGTCCGGGAGCCTGCATGTCTATTTCAGCTTCCAGTTGTTCAAGGGTGGCCGTAAAGGTGCCGCCTTTCTTCATGGCAAATGGGTCCCTCTCACGTTTTTTAATTGTTTTCGGAAGACTGTGATCAAGCATGGCGGTTGTGAATAGCGGATAGCCATATCCAATACCCTTGAGTGCTTCGATGACGTTGAAGTGGATATACTTCCACGCGTTGGTGTCGCTCCGAATGTGCCGGACGAATGCGACAGTTAGCTGTGTAACGGTGTGTGCCTTCTTTCCTTTGCCAATTGTTCGTTCGATAATACCGACGGCTGCCATGTAGTTTCGCAGTTCCAGCTGATGTTTGAATTCTATGAAAATCTTGTCGAAATCACCTTCGCGATCGACGATTTCCACGCCACGCTGTTTTTCGGAGTTCATACCCTTCGTATTTATTTCGCGCAGCTGGTCGATGTATTCCTTTTCATCCTGTCCCGGTGGCAAGTTCCCGCCGTTTACGAGTGTTCTACCCATGACGATGTTGTTCTCGGGGTCCATGTCGTACAGCCAACCTCTACTTGCGGCATATTCGAGGACGGCGCGGTTAAGGTTGTAATCATGCTGGTTGCTGTCGTAAGAACCTCCTTGCTTAAACAAATCATTAAATGATGCAGGTCCACTCTTCAGTGTGTTAATGAACTCATCCTTCACTTTATTATCCTCAGAATCGATGGTGGATTTCGCTCGTTGCTTAACAGCGTTGTTAAATGCCGTAGGCATAATTTCAGCAACAGCGTTTGCAATGCTGGATGTAACTGCGGATATTTTGCGTCGGTTAATGTCTTCGATATCCGCCCTGTAGTTATCGATGTATTTTTTGACACCCATGTACACCTGATAGGGTGTAATCCATGTTATACCCAAGTCATTGTTCAACTTCTGGATTTTCTGAAACAGTGTCAGTTTCAGCTCTGTCTTATTTTTCTTCGCCAGCTCCTCGTCTTCTACTTTGTTCGCCATATCTTTCAACTTATCCGCCGTGTCCTTGATACCAGCGCTCACCAGTGCACTTTTAATATCGCCGCATACTTGCTGAAGATTTTCCAGCTTTTCAGCAATTGCCACAGAAAGGATTTCATCAGTGCAGAGATCGTCTAGCACTTTTTTGCGCTTAGTCTGAACGTTTTCGGGGCTGCCATGAATTTTTTCCCATTCATCGGTCGACGCATTGGGTGTGTGTACTATCTGTTCCCGGAAACGAGTGTCAAACTCCACTAGTTCACTCGGGGGGACGGAAGGACTGATGTATGCAGCAAGAAGTTCTGGCTGATCAGTTGATGTTCCCCGTTGCCATGCGGAAATTTTTGCAACTTCCTCCGAGTTTGCCCTAGCGATTGCCATATATGTCGCAAGCATGCTCCGCCATTCATAGAGTCGTTCTATGTCTTTGGGATCTTTGATGCCTGCCTTATTTTGGAGAGCAAGGATTGCAGCCTCCAGCTTGTTTTGCGTGCCTTCAATTTCCTCAATTATTTTGTCGTATTGTGGCGTAATTTGTTCTGCCCTGATGGCATTATGTCGTTTGCAAATTGCTTCTTCTGCCGCTTTTTCGAGCATCGGCTTGAATTGTGGGTCACGTAAGATTGTTTGGTCGGGCGTATCTGGAGCTCCCGCGATTCCTTTTTCAAGGATAAATGCATCAATAGCTTCCTGCTTTCGTCTGTAGCGGATGCCAGATTCAACAAATTCCTTAAGTTCAGTCTGAAGTACCGTACGGCGATGCTCTTCGGCGATGCTTATCAGGGGTGCTAGTTCTGCAGCAGGAGGGAGTGTCAGACTCTTCGATCGATAATAATCCTCAACCATCTTGTACGGGTCCGTTCTATTTGAAGTTTGTGCAAACTCTCGAAATGACTGCTTGATTGCATTCTCTCGTGCTTTCTTAAGAGCTTCAGCAAAGGTCGCACGATTATCAGTCGCAAGCTTTTTCTCAGCAGCTTTTGTTCGAGACTGGATAAACAGATCGACCGCCTCATCCGGACTTTTCGTCGGATATTGCTCTTCGGCGAATCGTATGCACTCTTCCTGTAGCGTCTGTTTTTTGTGATCGATAGCGTCCGCAATGGTTTTTCTGTTCGCTTCAACATCTCCCGCAATTGGGGTAGAGACGATCCCTCCCTCAAAGATGCGTGTTTTATAATCAGCTTTAAGCGTCGTGTTAGACGGCATATTGTTCAGTGTTGTGTCATGCTCTAGGAAGATGTCAGCGAATTCCTCCTTGTTAGCTGTCGTATCTGCGCCTGCGGGGTCTACCTCGTCGCCTGCTTCAATCTTTTGGACAATTCTGTTTTTAAAACCGTCCATCATGTCTCTGATGTGCTGTCTGACCGTCAATTCACTTTGCGCGTCTACTATCCCGCTTTTTACTGCCTCGCTCAGTTCGTCATCGGTAAGCGTCCACAGTGGCTTCGCATACAGCAAACGGGCCTCCTTCTCAGGATCCTGTTGGAAAGCATTACGCCCGTGTCTGCGGTAAGGCAGCATTTACAGTTTAGTGAGGCGGATAAGCATGTCAAGAAAACCTTCCTGTTTATCAGTCAATTCCACCGATCGCTCACGCATAAAGGCGCGCAGATCGTTGGGGGAAAGTGTTCCAGTTTGAATGCGTAAGTCGTTTGAGTGCGGGCGCTTCATCGTAAAATGGATCTCGGTGTAGTCGGGGAGCTGGAGAAACCAGTAACCTGCGATGTCAGTCCATGGCGTGAAGATGCCATCGATTTCTACGCCTAGGTCATTGATGGTGCAGCTTGAATCACCAAAGTTATGGTCGCGAACCAGGAAATACATCGCCCCGCAGAGCACGCTGACAACCGCCAGCGACCATGCGCCGGTCATCAGTGCATATGCCGTAGTTGCAATCACGATACCGCCGCCAATCAGATACCATGTCCGGCTGCGTTCATGGTTAGCAATTCGCGGTGCCTGCCACTGAAGTTGCGGTTGAGTGTTTGTATCCATAAATCCTCTTATTATAGCCGAAAACAGTGTTTTTCGGGAGTCGGGAACACTTGCAGAAGTACAAATATGTTTTATAAATTGTCAAAAAAACACCGCCATCAGGCGGTTGAAGAATGGTGGGCAATACTGGACTTGAACCAGTGACCTTCACAATGTCAATGTGACGCTCTAGCCAGCTGAGCTAATTGCCCGGTGGTGTAAATGACAGACGTTCTGCAGCCTGACGGAACGTCCAAGAGACCCTTCCGTAAGCTCAAAAGCCCGTGCAGGGTAGCAAGACATGTCGGAATCCACAAGCGATAGGACAGGGGAAAGGGGAGAATGACCGTATGATCAGCTTTATTCTCGATGTCCTGTTTCCGGCAGGGGCCGCCACGTATCAGGCGCGCGCGTTCGCAGGTTTGCCGGTAGTACTCAATCGATCAGCATTGGATGCAACGGGGGCACCATCTCTCGACTGTCTTGTTGCAGGTCGCCGTTACGATGACTCGCCCGAACTCAAGCTCCTTCTCAAGCGATTCAAATACGGACGCGTGCGTTCTCTTGCTCCGCACTTGGCGGTGTTACTGTGTGAGGCATGTCGATGCATTTCCGGATATGAAGAGGCGGTGCTAGTGCCGGTGCCACTGCATTGGACGCGACGGTTTGCCCGAGGGTTCAATCAGTCGGAAGTATTGCTGAAGCATCTTCGAGATTGCGTGGCGCTTCGGCATGGATTTTTTCTCCGTCGCATCAGGCCGACCGGTCATCAGGCATGGAGAAGCGGTGAAGAGCGTCGTGCTGCGATGCGCGATGCATTTCGTGTGATATCGAAGGTCGTTCCATCACATGTGATTCTTGTCGATGATGTTGCAACGACGTGTGCGACGCTCGAAGCATGTGCGTGTGAGTTGAAGCATGCTGGTGTTCATCGTGTCAGTGCCGTTGTCGTCGCATTGGGATGAGCAAAAAACCGATGATGAGAATACTGTGCAATCGATCATGCGAATGTCTCGCAGTCGGAGTTGCAACAGGAACTGTGTGGAAAAAATTTTAGTTTTCCACAGGTGCGGTTAGGATACGAATCCCATGACGGTCCTGATTTCCGCCATCGCATTTTTTCTTCTCATCACGGGACTCGTGCTGATCCACGAGCTCGGACATTTTCTTGTCGCGAGGTGGGCGAAGGTGACAGTCGAAGAATTCGGCTTCGGACTGCCACCAAGAGTGTTCACGTTTTTCAAATGGAAGGGGACGGCGTTCACGATGAACTGGATTCCGTTCGGTGGATTTGTTCGCCTGAAGGGAGAGAATGCCGCAACGCAGAAAGAGCGTGTGGAGAAGGGGAGTTTTTCTGCGGCATCCATTCCGTGGCGCTGTGCCATTCTTATTGCGGGAGTTGCGATGAACTTCCTGCTGGCATTCTGCATTTTCGTCTTTGGTTTCTCGGCCGGTCGCTGGATTCCCACGTATCTGTCCCTCGATGACATGCGGGCGGCGGCAAGCGCTGGTGAAATTCATTTGAAGCTTGCTGTCCAGATTGACGAAGTGCTGACCAGCGGCGGTGCGTACGAAGCGGGTATTCCCGATGACAGTTTCCTTCTGTCGATCGACGGTCAATCTGTTGAGCAGCCCGAAGATGTGATTGCACTGCAGAGCGGTAAGCGTTCGGTGCAGTACGCCTATGCAACAAAGCCAGACGGATCTGGAGGTGGAACGAAGATTGTCCGTGTCGAAGATGGAAAAACAGGAGTTTACCTTCGTTCTGTTCCACTGGAGCTCTCCGCGGGTACTCGCAGTGTTGCAGAAGGGGCGGTTCTCGCATTGCGCGAAACGGGTCTTGTGACCTCACAAACCGTTGTCGGTATTGCCAAGCTCTTCTCGTCCCTTGCGCAGCGCGGCACAGTCCCAGAGGGAGTAACGGGCATCGTCGGCATTGCGCAGATTACGTACGCGTCCGTTCAGGAAGGATTCATGGTGTATCTGCGTCTGGTTGCACTGCTCAGCCTCAGCCTTGCTGTGCTCAATATTCTGCCGTTCCCCGCACTCGACGGCGGTCGTTTGGTCTTCGTGCTCTCCGAACTGTTTATCCGTCCGGGATCTCGTAAGTTCGAAGTGCTCGCAAACACCATCGGGTTTGTTGTTTTGCTTCTGGTCATTGTCCTTGTGACCTTCTATGACGTCTTCCGTCTCTTCAGTTAATCCCGGCATTCAGTCGCACGCGGTTCACAAGGATTTGTGGCTGCAGGTTTTGACGAAACTGCAGGCGTCCATTCCGCATGGGCCGTTTATCACGTGGTTTAAAGATACGGCCATTCTAGGCTTGGAAGACGGGACAATGATTGTCGGTCTTCCACTGCCGATGTCCCTCAACTGGCACATGGAACATTACCGTTCCATGACGCTGGAAACCGTGCAGGAGTTTGAGCCGTCGGTGAAGCAGGTTGTCTACCAAGTTGATGTCGGATTGAAGGACGACCGCACTCGTACCATTGATCTCCTTCAGGCCTTTCCGGAGCAGAAACGACGCAAGCTTCCCGGCAAACAAGAAGTGAAACTCGCCGAAGGAATTGTCAGTAAAATTCTGAATCCACGTTACACACTGGATAACTTTGTGGTGGGATCCAACAACCGTCTCGCCTATGCGGCGTGTCAGGCGGTATCAACTCAGCCGGGAGGAAAATACAATCCGCTCTTTTTGTATGGCGGCGTCGGACTTGGCAAAACGCATCTGCTACAAGCGACAGGCAATGCGATTCTTCGTGAAATGCCCAGGGCAACCGTCGTCTATACCACCAGTGAAGATTTCACAAACCACGTGGTCGAAGCGATCGGTTCCCAGAAAATGGAACAGTTCCGCAAGCGCTATCGCATGGTCGACGTGCTGATCATCGACGACGTTCAGTTCCTTGCCAATAAAGAGCGTACGCAGGAAGAGTTTTTTCATACGTTCAACACGCTCTACGAAGCGCAGAAGCAAGTCATTATCTCCGCCGATCGTCCGCCGCAGGAGCTCGATCTTGAAGATCGTCTTACGTCACGTTTTGAGCGCGGCATGATTGCCGATGTCTCGGAGCCCGACTATGAAACGCGCCTCGCCATTCTTGTCGAGAAAGCGAAGGAGTATCAGATCTTCATGGATATGACAGTGATGCAGTTTATTGCCGAGCATGCGACCAAGAACATTCGTGAACTCGAGGGTATTCTGATGCAGGCTGTCGCACAGTATGAGCTTGAGCAGCGCATGCCCACCGTCAAAAGCATTGCGGAGATCATGGGGAAGTTGAATAAGGATCCGCATGAGCGCCGCGAGGATATCGGGTTTGAACATTCGCCCGCACGTAACGCAACGTTCCAGGATGTCATGGAAGCGGTGTCACGGTATTACTCGGTGTCGGTTGCCGACATGACGGGTCAGTCACGTGTTCGCGAGATTCTTATTCCTCGGCAGATTGCGATGTACCTCTGCAAAAAATATCTCCGCATTCCGTATCTGCGTCTTGGTGAGTTGTTCTCCGGACGCGATCACACAACGGTCATGAATGCCGTTGGGAAAATTGAAGGCAAGCAGCACAATGATCCGCAGATGCTCCGAGAAGTACGGGCGTTGGAGAAGGAATTGGGGTTTGTTTAATATTTGCGACGAGAGTTTGCTTCGCAGAGGCTATTTCTTTTGCTTGCCCAAAAGAAATAGCCGAAAGAAAAGTGCACCGTGCGCCAAAACTCCTCCACCCGGCTCTGTATCTCCTCATCGATTCCTCCAAGGCT
>CAZUVN010000044.1:6075-8861 GCA_964623835.1 uncultured Candidatus Peribacteria bacterium | reverse complement strand
ATTGTTGTGTTTAAGGAGAACGCATTTCCAGCACTCAAACTTAGACCCTGGCCTGCAGTATACGTAGAACCTGCAGATCCACAGGAGAATCGTCCTGTTGTTTCATCCCACTTCAGTGCCTGAGCAGCAGCATCACAATCCGTCAGACCAGCTCCCTGGAAAGACGATGCTATATATAAGGAAGAGCCGGACGCTGCACCTTCCCAGACGAGGGAACCAGAGGAGGCAATTGATCGCTGTGCCTTGAGTGTGTAACCAGAGAGTGTCGCAGCATAGAGAGATCCCATGCCGGTAGAACCATCTGTAACTTTGACTACACCTGCAGAGAGACGTGCAAGACCTGCATCAAGCGTTCCCGTCGCATCACTCGATGTCCACGCGAAGACTGACGTACTGGCAGCTCTGTATCCTGCGGAGGTAATTTGGATTGGAGCACCATTGAGAATGATGTTTCCATTCACTTGGAACGATCCGTTGGCATAAATCGCAGATGTACCATTGTTCACGCCGAGCAATTGCAATTGGCCATCTTTACTCTGGATGATGCCATTGGAACCATCATGACTGATTTGGATTTCATCCGTTCCAAGCACTCCTCCATTCTGCATAATATGAACCTGACCACCGATGAAGGCACCGCTCTCTGTGACCAGTGTTCCGCTCGATGCGAGCGTGTTGCGTGCAAAGACCGTCGAACCGGAGATTGTTGTGAATCGTACAAGTGATCCGGTGATCGTCGTATTTAACGAGAAGACCGTTCCGTTGAGCGAAAGATTTTGACCAGCGGTGTACGTCGTGTTTGTATCGGTATCCGCATCGGAGCCACAGACGATGTCACCGTCTGCGTCTGTTTCCAGTGCGGTACAGTTGTAGAATCCTGCGTCGGTCAATCTGAGCGGCGCGTTAGAGTTAAAGAATGCTGTACCATCAACCGCAAGAGAGCCAGATGTACTAAGAAGATTGCGAGCGTAGATAGTTGAGCCGGAGACTGTGCTAAAGCGAATCAGAGAACCAGTCAGAATGTCATTGGTGGAGAACGATGTTCCTGCAAGCGTCAGACCCTTTCCTGCCGAATAGGTCGTGTTGGTATCCGTATCCGCATCGGTTCCACAGGAGAAACGGCCAGTTGTTGAGTCCCACAGCAGTTTTGATGTTCCAGCGATATCACAATCGACGAGGCCAGATCCACGAATAGATGTTGCAACGTAGAGAGATGAACCAGAAGCTGCACCTTCCCATGTCAGAGATCCGGAAGATGCGAGAGTATTACGAGCAAAGACGGTGGATCCTGAGACTGTGGTGAAGCGAACAAGCGCGCCGGTGATGGTGGTGTTCAAGCTGAATGCATTACCCGCACTCAGACTTAAGCCCTGTCCCGCCGTGTAGGTAGAACCGGCGGAGCCGCAGGAGAAACGCTCGGTTGTCGCATCCCACTTCAATGCTTGTGATGCCGCATCACAATCAGTAAGGCCTGCACCGGACATTGCACGAACGTAGAGCGTCGCGCCGGAAATGGAACCGCCGACTTCCAGTGTTGTGCGCGGATTAATAACACCGATGCCAACATCGCCAGCAAAGTACGTCTGACCATCGCTTCCCTGCACTTCCATCAATGACGTGCCGAGGTTATTGCGGATCATGAATCCTTGGTTGTCCGCTTCGCCGTAAACCACAAACACATGTGCCCCCTGGTTAACGATATTCGCACCGGATGGCGTTCCTTCGCGACCGAGTGTCCAGTTGCTGTCCCCCTCTTCATGGAAGAAAATTTTCGTTCCATTGTTGCCATTAAAGACGACATCGCCGACCACCATCAGTGAACCGGAAGAAACGAGACGATTATTTGCGAAGATCGTTGATCCTGATACCGTCGCAAAGTTTGCAAGTGAGCCTGTGATTGTTGAGTTTAATCTGAACGACGTACCTGCAAGGGTCAGACCCTGACCAGCCGTGTACGTTGTGCCCGAGCTGATGGTCGTACAGGAGAAACGCCCGGTCGTGTCGTTCCACTGCAACACACTGTTCGCTGCATCACAATCGCTAAGACCTGATCCGCGGATGGATGTTGCAACGTACAGACTCGAACCCGAGGCGGCCCCCTCGAATACGAGTGACCCGGATGAGCGGAGTGAGTTACTTGCATAGACCGTCGAACCCGAGACCGTAACGAAACGAATTAATGTTCCCGTCAGCGTGTCGTTCGTCGAGAACGATGTGCCGTTCAACGTCATTCCCCTGCCTGCGGTGTATGTCGTGTTTGTATCTGTATCTGCATCACTGCCACAGACAAGGTTTCCGTTACCGTCTGTTTCAAGCGCGGTGCAGTTTGCAAATCCTGCATTTGTGAAGACCAGCGGAGAAGCAGCATTAAGATATGTCGTTCCATCCACACTCAGACTGCCCGATGCATTAAGAGCGGACTGAGCGTAGATGGTGGAACCAGAGACCGTGTTGAAGCGCACGAGTGCTCCGGTGATGGTCGAGTTGAGACTGAACGATGTACCGTTGAGACCAAGACCACGACCAGCGGTGTAGGTTGTGTCGGAATCTGTTCCGCAACTAAAGCGTCCGGTCGTGGAATCCCAGAGCAGTTTTGATGTACCGGCGATATCACAATCGACCAAGCCCGCTCCGTTGATGGATGATGCAATATACAAACTTGAGCCGGACGCCGCACCTTCGAACACGAGTGTGCCCGATGTCGTCAGAGATTTCTCTGCGTGAATGACAGCACCGGAAATCGTGTTAAGCACATTCAGTCCGATCGTACTTTGATTGCCACCCGT
>CAZUVN010000044.1:0-5975 GCA_964623835.1 uncultured Candidatus Peribacteria bacterium | reverse complement strand
GTCGTCACGAATCTGATTGATGGTCGGGAAATTCCGCCACACAACTTGGCCTTTGTAGATCATGAGAATCTGCCCTTCTTTTCCTCCTGGTGGAACATCCCAAATCGCATCGGGCGCAGCGGGGCGACCTTCATCGGCAGGGTAAGGCGGGTACATCTCTTTCACAATCGCAATATCCGGTCGCGCTACTTCCGTGCGTGTGTAAATTTTTTCGGTCACACTCGGTGCCGAGTGTATCGTGCGTTCTAACAAACTGAGACGTGCAAGCCGTCGCGCTGCAACACGTTCGCGCATACCCGCAACATCCGTCTCGATAATTCGTTCAGTCAGCGTGCGTCCGTCCGGTGTCGTCACGGTCTGTTCATTAATGGCCATGAGCGGAAGCGTTGCACCGGAAATAACCGTGCGAATAATCACAACGCGATAATCGGACTGTCGCAGCGCTGCATCATGATCGGCGGGAGTCGTAATATCCGTCTGCTCGGAATTCAGCACCACAAGATCGTCGTCGGCTACCGGCAAGCTCGATCGCAGCAACAGAAGTAGTGCAAGCGCAACGACCGTCGTCACATACCAGCGGATATACCGCGAACGCTGCTGCTCTCCATCAACCGGAAGTGCACCTCGATGTTCGGCAATAAATCGCGCAATCTGTGCGCGCGAATATCCGGTACTGCGTTGTAGGTACAAACGCACGAGTCCCTTGTCATCTCGCGCGAGTTTTTCATAACCGAAATGCGTCAGCGCGTCATGGATCCACGTTATTTTTTCTTCAATGCTCCACGTCGCAATCGGCGCAGCTGCGGCAGCGGATGCGCGCAATTCTTCCAATGTGCCGAATGTCGTCTGTGTGCTTGTGTACATTGTGTGTGTGATCCCAGCTGAGCCTCAGGCTCATTGCAGGTATCTCTTGATTATAGCATAAAAACACACTTTCTAGAATGCTCCAGACCATAAGAATCAAGAGATGCAACCCCTGCTCTTTACTCATTTTTGTATACATTTTTTATTCAAATTTTCTGACTCTCTGATCACCCTCATCGGATGAGTTTCCATCCCTCCGCTACACCCGCTGTCAGGGGTTCTTCGGCATTCACTTCAAGCGCAAAACGTGCCGGACCAAGGGACGGATAAGACGGGCATTCAACAGTGGTGCAGGGGCTCATGGTGGTACGAGACACAAACATTCCCTCTCCGTCAAAGTACAGGATATCGAGTGGAATGAGCGTGTTTTTCATCCAGAATGAACGATCCTGAGGCTCATTGAACACAAATACCATACCTTTTCCTTCTGGCAAGGATGTCCGGTACATCAGACCGACCCGATGCTCTTCTTCGTCATCCGCAACTTCGACTTCCACGCGAACCACCTCGCCGTCGGGCGACTGAAGCGTTACAAATTCGGTCGGTAACGATTGACCTTGGGGAGCATGTGCACGCTGATACCATATCGACGAGAGCGCTAAGAGGAGAATCAACCCGCCGATCAGCAGCGCGATACGTTTGATCATCCGCGAAGAGAGGCAATGGCGGCGGCCCGGTCAGCGGCACCGAAGACGAAACTTCCGGCAACCAGATTATTCGCCCCCGCTTCAATGCATGCCGGGGCAGTCATATCATTAATTCCACCGTCCATTTGAATCATCAAACGAGGGAAGCGCAATCTCAATACACGTACCTTTTCGAGAACCTCCGGCATGAACGCCTGTCCGCCGAATCCCGGCTCCACCGACATGATCAATACCAAATCCACATCGTCGAGCACATCCTCAATCGCCGAAATCGGTGTTGCGGGCTTCAGTGCGATGCCAGCGGTTGCTCCGCCGTCACGAATGGCTTGAATGAGAGCTGAACGCGAATCTGTTTCCTCGACAGTTTCTGCATGGAACGTGATGTGCTTTGCACCAATTTCCAGAAATTCTTCAATGCGATCTTCGGGGTTCTCTACCATCAAATGAATATCGAGTACGAGATGTGTTTTAAGATTTTTTACAACCGACGTGCCAAAACTGAGATTCGGAACGAAGTGCCCATCCATCACATCAACCTGCAACCAGTCTGCTTCGCGCTCGATCGAATCGACTTCCTCCTGCAGACGCGTCAGATCCGCTGCAAGAATCGAAGGGGCGATGATAATCGGATGAGTGGACATTACGAAAAGGGAGTATCGAGATCATTGATACGGGCAATATGCCGTCCGCCTTCAAAGGGCGTTTCCAGGAAGAGATCAACCATACGATTGGCAAGCTGCGGATCGGTCAGACGCCCACCCATACTCATCACATTCGCATCATTGTGCGACCGCGCCAATACCGCAGTTTCCTCGTTGTAACAGAGTGCGGCGCGAATCCCCTTCATCTTATTGGCCGCCATGGCCTCGCCATTGCCGCTTCCACCGAAGACGAATCCCGGAATTCCCTCTTTTAGCACCACGTCACATGCCGAACGAATGATCGGCGGGTAGTTTACCGATTCCTCGCTGTGCGTTCCGACATCAATCACCTCTATTCCTTTTGATGCGAGATGCTTCTTTACGGATTCCTTCAGGAGGAACCCTGCGTGATCTGAGCCGACGACGACACGGGAGACATCCATAAATAAATGTAAGCGTATAGGAAGAACATACCTAGAATAGTGAAAAACGGGAAATTGTTAAATTGTTATATTGCTGATGATGATGGTGCCTTTAACAATTTAGCAATTTAACAATCTGCGTCTCTGGTATGATCGTACCGATTACTCCCTGTTATCTATGCGTCAGCTGATTGTTGCAGCGAATTGGAAAATGAATCCCCCGCCCGCCAGCTGGGACGCCGCCGATGCGCCCTATCGTCCACATGCAGATGTGGATGTGATCGTCTTCCCCGCTTCCATTGATATTGATGTGTGCGTCTCACAGAAAATAACCACCGGAGCGCAGAGCGGACGCAGCGAACCGAATGGTGCATTCACTGGTGACATGTCGATGACCATGATTGCCGCACACGGCTGCCGGTATGTTCTCTGCGGCCACTCCGAACGCCGCCAGCATCATCATGAATCCGATGAACAGATTGCCGCACAGGTGCAAGCAGCAATCGACGCAGGCCTCACGCCGATTCTCTGCATCGGTGAAACAGCCGATGAACGCGAACTAGGCCAAGCCGAGGAAACCGTAAAGCGACAGATCGAAGCAATCCTTGATTCTAAAAGCTGTCAGCTAACAGCTACCAACTTCGTCCTCGCCTACGAACCAGTCTGGGCCATCGGCACCGGCAAAACCGCTACACCCGATGATGCGCAGGCGATGCATGCGTTTATTCGATCGCTGTTACCTGCAGACGTACGTGATGGTATGCGCATTCTTTACGGCGGATCGGTTAAAGCCGATAGTGCTCCCGCTCTGACGGCAATGTCCGATATCGACGGTTTTCTGGTCGGAGGCGCATCGCTCAAACCGGAAGAATTCGCCAGAATCGTTGACGCACTGGCGCATCGGGCGTAATACAAGGGAATGCAACTCCTCTTCCTTGGACTTCCAGTCCTCATCATCATTCTTCTCTGTGTCCGCCAAATCGATCAGTATGAACGCGGCGTGTTGTTCACGATGGGAAAATTCAGCCGTCTCTGGCAGCCTGGTTGGCACATTATTATTCCGGTCTTCCAGCGACTGAGGAAAGTCGACGTCCGCGTAAAGGCAGTCGACGTGCCCGATCAGGAAGCGATTACAAAGGACAACATTCCAATCAAAATCAATGCGGTCATCTATTTCCGCGTCAACGATGCCGGAAAAGCGGTCATCGAAGTTGAAAATTTCTTCTATGCCGTCTCACAGCTTGCGCAGACAACTATGCGTAATGCAGTTGGCGAAGTGACACTCGACGAATTGCTCTCCAATAAAAAACAAGTCAGCGAGGGGATTAAGCTGGTGGTGGATAAAGTCAGCGATGCATGGGGGCTCGATGTGCAGTCGGTGGAACTGAAAGATATCGTCCTACCGGAAAGCCTCAAGCGGACGATTGCGAAAGTCGCCGAGGCACAACGCGAGAAGCAGGCGGTAATCATCAATTCCGAAGGTGAAGTCGGTGCGGCAAAGAATATGGCAGAAGCGGCAGAGATGCTCGCAAAGGTCCCCGGCGCACTCCATCTGCGCACTCTGCAGAGCATCAACGACATCAGCTCCGATCAGTCGAATACAACCGTATGGATGATTCCGGTTGAGGTGCTAAAAGCACTTGAGGGTATGGCGAAGAAGTAATGTCATGCTGAGCTAAAGACGAACCATTAAAAAATGTTACCCTGAGCGTAGTCGAAGGGTGACATTTTTGTAGAGAACGATGTGATGATTACACTTTCTTCGTGCTCTTCTTTGTCGCTGGCTTTTTCTTCAGTGCAGCCTTCTTCACTACAGCTGGAGCTGGCGACGTAGCACGTACAGGTGCGGACAGAACACCGATCGGATTCTTCATGATGGTCATGGAGAGCGCGGTCATGAACACCGTCATGTAGGCCGTAACAACGTACTTGCCGATACTCGGCACCCACAACGCGATGAGCGGCATAATAAAGCCAAGAATACCGGCTGCGATCTTAATTACGATCATCGCAAGGAACATGCACAGACCCAAGACAATCGCATTGCCGACAATTTTACCCCAGTAGCCGCGCGTGCGGGCGTAGCTCATGCTGACACTTTCAAAGACGCCCTTTCCCTCGGTAGCCAGAATGACCGGCGCAAGAATGAAGCGGGGACCAAGGATGATAGCCGGAATCAGTCCGATGATCGGAATCCACGCGAAGGAGCGTAGGAATGCCCAAATCCACACACCGAGCAACGGGAAGAAAAGAGACAAGGCTGGATTCACCGGCTTCATTGCGTCCTGCGACGGCGAAAGCGCGAGTTTGAGGTAGTAGGCGGAGCTGAAAATTGAGATGATTGTCATGAGCAACGCAGACAGACCAAGCATCGGTGCCATGGATCCGAGCATCTTCATGCCCATACCCATTGCCATCATGCCCGCCTGCTCGTCGGTCATATCGCCGAAACGATTTTCGAACATCGCCTCCATCTCTCCCATGGCAGATTCATCACCGGCCTGAATGCGCTCGCCAATCTCCTCCATGCGTTCAAGATCGATACCGATGTCATCCATCATGCTGCCTGCCTGCCATGCTGCAGTGCCTGCAACAGTGGCCGCAAGGACGGATGCAACCGTACCGAAGACGGCGGCGGTAATGAGAATTGGTTTCCAGTACGTTGTACAAAACGCCCAGCTGTCGGACAGCAGTTGTCCGAGCGGGGTCGGCATAGAAGAAGATGGTGACATGAGTGTGAAAAGGGAAAAGAACGGGAAGTATTCTACGCGGACGACAAGAAAAGACAACACGCCTCTTTCCTGAAAGCTGACTCCTGATTCCTGAAAGCTAACTTTTAATCCACTGTCCTGCTCCCACATTACGCACTGCGCCGGCAAGCTCCATGAATGTCAGCGTCGTGCCGAGTACTTGTGCATCTAAACCCGTACGAAGAATAAGCGTATCGATGGCCTGCGGCATACCACTGAGCGTCTGATAGACGGCCTCTTCCTCCGATGATCGAGGGAGAAAGAGGGGCGCACTTGATGTGTCGTTCGATGCGATGACGCCGATTTCTTGCAAAACCTCTTCCGGCTCGGTCACCAGATGTGCGTGTCCTTGGGCAATCAGCGTATGACAACCGGCAAAGTTGTCGTCAAAAATCATGCCGGGGACGGCAAAGACATCACGCCCATATTCCAACGCGAGATTCGCGGTAATCACCGCACCGCTATCGAGTGGCGCTTCGGCGACGAGGGTTCCGATACTGAGTCCTGCGATAATACGGTTGCGTGCCGGAAACGTGTAGATATCCGGCTGCACATCGGGTGGAAACTCGCTGATGACAACACCACCGTGATCGATAATTTTCTGTGCAAGGCGCTCGTTGGTTTTTGGGTAAATGGTCGAGAGTCCGTGTC
>CAZUVN010000043.1:0-9154 GCA_964623835.1 uncultured Candidatus Peribacteria bacterium | reverse complement strand
GGACTCGGCATCTTCGACCGCGTCCACCGGAAGGGTAACGTGAGCCATTGCACCGGCGTTTTCCAGCTGAAGCGCGACGGGTCTTTCGGCTTCACGCCGAGTTCGACGAGCTTCGACATCATCTTCTCCACCGAGTTGAGGATCTTCCAGCTGCCGTCGGGCTTTTCGTGATAGCGGATTTCGGGCAGCCCCAAGACGTCGTCCACGTCGACGCTGTCTGTGATTTCCACAACCACTGGCAGCGCTTTCGTCCATTGCAGAGTGCGGGACTTTTTCGTTGGAGACAATTCATCCTTCCAGCCAAAGTCCTCGTCGGGAGCGCCGTAGCGCTCGATGAACAACTGCGTGTCAGTGGACAGATCGCGATACTTCTCAGCAACCTTGATAGTTTCAACAGTCGTCTTCGTTGCCATGGTCATGTTCCTTGAGACTAGGGGTTCTTCTACGTACACAGTCAGGCACACCTCGTGCCTGTTTTGAATTTCATCCATCCCGTCACCGGGATCCTGAAGACACACGTCTTCTAGGTGAAAAACGCACACGCGTCTTCAGGATACGGTCACGGGCGCCATCATTGACTGATGGCAATCGGTGCTGTGAAAGGTCCACCGAAACTAGTATATAGTATAACTTTAATATATTTTGTCAATATCCTCGCTATCCCTCAAAAGCTCCTGTATCCTCTCGCGGACATGCGAACGGTTTTACCACTTTCTGCCCCGAATACGGCCTTAAACGGCTGATCGGCCTGTTTTTCTATGGCAACCCTTATTCTTTCTGACGGAACCACGTTTATAGGCCAGTCCTTTGGCGCACCGGTCGACTCCGACGGCGAAGTGGTCTTTTCGACCGGTATGGTCGGGTATCCGGAGAGTATGACGGACCCCAGTTTTAAGGGGCAGATCCTCGTTACCACCTATCCGCTCATCGGCAACTACGGTGTTCCATCCGAGGAGTTAAATGAATGGGGATTTTCGAAGTTGTTGGAGAGTGAGAAGATTCAGGTCAGCGGGCTTGTCGTCCTGCAGGTTAGCGAAAGCTACAGTCATCAAGCTGCTCAAAAAAGTCTCCAGCAGTGGATGGTTGAGCATAACGTTCCCGGGATTACCGGCATCGACACGCGCATGCTGACCAAGAAGCTCCGTGAAAAAGGAGTCATGCTCGGTAGAATCATCCAAGATGATTCAGAATTCAGAATTCAGAATTCAGAATTAAAAATTGATGATCCAAATGAACGCAATCTTGTTGCCGAAGTATCCATTGACAAGCCCATCACCTACGAGCCACTCGAAACTCGTGACTCGAAACTTGTCGTACTCGCGTACGATTGTGGGATGAAGCGCAATATCATCCGCAGTTTTCTGAAGAGGGGAGTGACCGTTGTCCGTGTGCCATGGGACTACGATCTTGCGTCACATCAAGGACAAATCGACGGCGTGTTCATCAGCAACGGTCCCGGTGATCCGAAAATGTGTGACAAGACGATTGAGCAGATCAAAGTCGCCATCAATAAAAATATTCCGACATTCGGCATCTGTCTGGGCAACCAGTTGCTTGCGCTTGCAATCGGCGGTGACACATTCAAGTTACCGTACGGCCATCGCGGGATGAACCAGCCGTGCGTCGAGGTAATCTGCAGTGACGGTACGGTTTGCGAGCCGGGAAAACAGCGATGTCTGATTACGTCACAAAATCACGGTTATGCGGTCGACGAAAAACTGCCGCCCGGATGGGATGTCTGGTTCCGCAATGCGAATGACGGAACGGTCGAGGGTATCCGCCATGAATCCGGAACATTCTTCTCGGTCCAGTTTCACCCGGAAGCGACGCCCGGTCCGGAAGATGCGGATTATCTGTTTGATGAGTTCTTAGGGGTGATGAAGAATTGAAGCGTGTCATGGTGAGCGAAGACGAACCATACACGCGAAGAAAATCCCTCGGCTACGCCTGCCTGTCCGGTAGGCAAGTTCGGGATGACACTCTCAAATATACCCCTCAACGTGCAGATCCTTCTTCTCAACATGCCATTCATTGAGGCATAGCTCCTTCACTTCCTTTGTCATATTCGGGCTGCCACAGACGTAGACCGATCGATTCGCGATATCCGGTGCAACCAGATGTACCACTGTCTGCACGCGTCCGCGGTGACCGTCCCACGCGTCGCTTCCGCCGCTGAGCGCAATGTGCAGGAAGAAGTTCGGGTACTGCTGAGCGATTGCG
The DNA here is from genome assembly GCA_964623835.1 of uncultured Candidatus Peribacteria bacterium. Classification (GTDB taxonomy): domain Bacteria; phylum Patescibacteriota; class Gracilibacteria; order Peribacterales; family Peribacteraceae; genus JAKQEM01. The sequence continues at coordinate 6,934 of CAZUVN010000043.1, read as the reverse complement.
CGGAACTCATCTTTCCAGAATAAATCCTCCTCGTGCCGCACGCCGAAGATCAAATCCATTTTTCGCGTAGAACCGTTGCGGAGCATCTTCAGAATCTGTGATCGGAACGGTGCGACGCCGGTACTCGTGGCAATGAAGAGCAGCGGCTTGTCCGATGACTCATCCATCAGAAAATTACCGAACGGCCCCTGTGTGCGCACTTCCATTCCCGGCGTGAGTACCTGCTCAATCCATCGACTCGCGCGACCTCCTTCCTTCTGTTTATTGACGAAAATCAATTCATTCTCATCCGGCGACGAGGCAATCGATAATGCACGCGTCTGGATGTCTGTCGGGTTCTCGATCAGCGGTACATCAAAAAGGACAAACTGGCCGGCCTTGAAGGAAAATTCCGCAGGTTTTTCGAATCGAAAATCGTACACGCCATTGGCGATACGTTCGTTCTTTGTGCATCGGAGTTGATGAGATGGGACAGGCATGAGCGGACAGTTTACAGGATTCTGCGGAACAAATCTTCCTCCGGCTCTATGCCATGTACCCAGCCAATATACGGAGAAAAGGGGATTTCGTGATTGCGCACGATTGCCGCGGGGGTTGATTGAGCGGCATTACCCATCAACATGTTTGCCGCAGTTGCCAACTGGTCGGCCAGTGCTTCGGATGTCACATGCAACTCGCGTCCAAATAAATCCGCTGATCCAATTTCACTCTTAATTGGATCAATCCCGGCGACCGCCAGTGCAAATGCCGATACGCCAAGGCGTCGTATATGGCAGCACGAGTCTCCGATAATCACCGCACAATTTCGGTTCAGACCTTCCCGAAGCCGTTTTACCGACATCACCGGATCAAGAGGCCATCCGACGGCCCAGCCATCGTCAATGTTCGACTGATCCATTCCGGCATTCGGTGCGACGATTGTTCCAATGTCCAATCCTGCGGGGCGAAGTTCCGTGAGAAGCGCACCGGGGCAATGTCCAATAATACTGCCGTTCAGCCTGATTGTTTCGTTGATCACCGACTGCATAAAACCAACATCTCTGTGTGTCTTTTTGCTCCATGCATGTGCCTCATCGCTGATCTGCAGATCGGCAAAGCAGACCGCTGCCCCTTCTGCGGTCGCCAGTACCTTGGACGAGATAACGAGAATATCGCCGTCCTGAAGAGCGCCTGTTTTATTAAGCAGTGCAGCAACATCCTCACCTTGTCGGATGATTGGTGTTCGCAGTGGAATGAGTTTCATGAAACTATCTTACACTGCCAACCCTAGGTGGCGCTCAATAGCAGTGACTCTTTTGGGAAGTTGCTCGATCTCGATTTCGTCGAGACGTTTATCGATTGCGTCGATTTGGAAACTGAGATTGTGGTATATCCGATCCAATTTTTTATCGAGATTATCCACACGTCCATTAAGTCCACTAAGTCGATGATCAACATCATCAATCCTGCGAGTCAGTCGCAATTCCATGCCCTGCATATGCTGCATAATCACGCCGAGAGTGATTTCGTTGTCCGCCATGAATGCGCATCATAAGACTGCAGAAAGCAAAATCAATGCTTTAGCGCTTTAGAGCACTGAAGCGGATATCGATCATGTCATCAATCAAGTAACTATCGGTGTCTGTGGACTTCTGCATAAGGTCGATTGTCGTCACCGCAACCCGCATGGTCTGCTCACTGATGTTGCGGATGCGCAGACCGTTCCACGCAGACTCGACACGGAAACTGACGGTTGCACCGGGAGGCACTGTCCATCGTGTAAATCCAAGACTCGCATCAGTCGAGATGACTGCCGAGAGTGCCGCTCCACGGACTTCGTCACGATGCCACTCTTCCGGGAGGCTGATGAACAGAGTTTCAGCGCTGTCGTTGCGGATATCGGTAATACCGATACCGTCCGTCGTCCGCGTCAGCGTCAGCGCAGCGGGTGTTGTATGCTCAACAGCAATCTCGACCGACTCTATCGGTGCTCGTTGTGGATCGGTATGAAAGACCGTGATGCCCCACAGCACCAGAAGAATCAGGGTCATGCCGGCGATGCGCAGATGGAGTGAGGACACAGGGGAGGTATCATACCGTATGTACCCAACTTGACATTAAATTTCTCTGAACCGGAATATCCGTTTGTCCAGAGCAAAAGGGCTGTAAAAAGATCGATTTCTTTGTTACCTTTTGCGATTTTTGCTATACTATCCATGTCTATGGAGTTCGATCCTCATACCCTCCACCAGATCATCCAGCGCATCCGTCAGCAGATGCGTTGTCCGCAATGCGGCGAGAAAGTGCCAGTGGAATTCCCCAGTGTCCGCCTGACAGGCGACGATTTCGTCTTGCTTCAGCTTAAGTGTGACTGTTGCGATGCATACATTGTGTTGCATGCATCTCTCCAGGGTCTGAAGAGCATGGCCGTTACTCCCTCTCCCGAAAAAGACACGGTGATGAATGCATCATCTACTTTGTGTGAAAAAGACAGCGAATTGGCTGTTTTACGTGATGCGCTGCAGAGTGCGGGCGGTTCATTTGATCAGCTGTTCGTCGATGAACAGAAGCAGGACAAATGAAGAGAATCGCGATCATTGCTGTGCTCTGTCTTGCCGGATGTGCCCCGCAAGCCCGTTTGAACGAACTGGTTGATACGGCCAGTGGCGCTATTCATCGTGTTCAGGATTCAGTTGACGATATCCAGAAACGTTGGAATAACGTACAAAGCGGCGCAACTTTGATTAAAAACGGTCTAAACCAGCTCGGCGAGGCTGTCGACTAAGACACTCTTTGTTAGAAAAACAGCTTAGAATTGCTCTTTTAAGCACTTTTTGCTATACTAGAGAGATGTATGGCTGATCTTACAAACACCCACACCGACGCGCCGTTTCCACCCGCTGTGCGCAGCGGGGCGGAACTCTATGACTCCATCATGGGCGCGATTGAACCGGAACTGGTCTCATCCAAGCTTCCTTTCGCTGCCGATGCATTCGCAGCTGAAACACCAGAACAGCGTGCCGAACGCGCGCAGCGTTATCAGGCTGCATTCGATGAATATGATCGCCGGTTTGCCGCATATCAGGATCAATGGAATCAAGAGTTGCGAACCTACAAGCGCCATGCGATGACATTCATTGAAGAGAAGGCGCAGGCAGAAGATGAAAACGCCATGGCATCGATCGAATCATCCCTTACCTCCGACGTTTGATGATCAAGCATTTCCTGTATCGGCACCTCCGCATGTCCGCTGCCGAGCGACGTCTGGTTTTCCGGAACGCCGAACAGCCGCACGAAGACGATGCGCCGAAACTTGAAAGAAAGGAAATGCCGAAGCAGCCCGTCTCCCCGGAGACACTGGAGAGGGATGCAAATGAGCGTGGACAAGAAAAATTGAAAAATGCGGATACTGAATCAGCACGCGAACAATCCGCGGTCGACAATACGAATGCAGAACTACGCAGTGTTGATCCGCAGGCTAAGCGTGTTGAGACCCCGACGCCCGTCGGCAATCTGCTGAATGTCGATAAGAACAAGGCGCAGCTCAATCTTGTCGGCGTCAGCGCGGAATTTGCCGATCAGTATGCGCCGCATAAAGCAGCTACGGATAGAGCGTATCGCGTGTACAAAGAGCGCCCCGGTCCCGACACAAAGCAGGTGCTGGACACCGCGATTGCTGCCGAACGGTCAGTGATCGAAGCACATCAGTCTGAGTGGAAAACAGGGGATGACTCACTGAGGGAACGCGATTTTATGAATAGATTGGTACAGCTAGAAGAGGCGCAGAACAGCACGCCGGAACAGGTGATTGGCAAGCGTGAGTTTAAGGAGCGCGAAAAACAGAAAATCGAAACGCAGGAGACCGAGTACGAACAGAAAATTCTGACTGTGTTGCAGAATGAAGATCCTCGCTATCCGCTCCCCGACAGCTTGAAGACATTTGCGCAGAATGCACTTGATCGTCTGCACACGTTGCAGGAGCGACGTGCCGCGTCGGATACCTGGCAGGCGAAACAGACGCCGGACGTGCAGGAATCCTTTAGGGAAGCAGAAGGATCTGCTGAAGACATGGAGCGAGCTCAGATCAAAAACGGATACGGCATCTGGCAGGGGACTGCGCTCGAGTCGGTGTTCCGCGATCGCTATGCACAGATTACCGATGAACCTCAGTTCGCGCGCGAATCGCAGTTGGTCAAATCCGATGTGACAGAGGAGAAGCAACTTGGTGACTGGCTCGACTTTCAGGACAAGATTGCCAACCGCGCACCGGGTTCAACCCAGGCGCGCATGCGCAAGAACGATCCTCAGGGTCGATTGCTCTTCAGCAATCTCAGTGATTTCAATCGTGAGAAGTTCACGCGCGAAAAAGCGTACGGCAGTTTGCCGACGCTGACGCAGGCGCAGTTTGATAAAAAATATTTCAATGCCGGTCTGTTCCGCAGCAAGGTAAATGCCAAAGGAGAGTTCATCCCCAATCAACGCGAGAACGTGCCGCAAGCAGCGCCGCAACTTGCGGAGCAGGAGGCCGATCAATCACAGGTATTCAACAATCCGAATCAGCCGGCGTTCATCCGTGGTCCGGGTGGTATCGTGATGCCGAATCCCGAAGGATTCGCGCCGTTGGTTCTTGGCCAACTGCCTGACGATGAACAAGGTGCCGATCAGACCGATGAACAGATGCGCCAGGCTCGTTTGGAACGCGGTATTACCGACGAATATCTGCACGATCTCCAGCAGCGTGCAGAGAAAGGACAGGCGATTCCCGGCGGCATGGTGCGTTTTGAAAACGGTGATGTGATGACTGCTCACGACTATATGGCTGGAGCAGACGACAGGCGCGCTGCCCAGGATGAACTGAATGGATTGTTCCGTGCGGGTCTGATTGGACGCACCGATCTTCCAACATCCAATCCAAATATCCTGCCCGTGCAGCCGAATAGACCTCAGCGTCAGCCCAGACAGCAAGGACGTCTTCAGCGACAGCCTCAGATTTCACCCGATCAGACAAAGGCCGATGCCGAAACGGAATTGCAGACACCAACCGATGATGGGCGCGACTGGAACGGTCTTACTGATGTGGAAAAAGAGGAGCGTATCGCCTCAGTGAAAGAGAAGTACGGTGTATCTGTTGATGCTGCAACTGGTACGGTAGATGTACCTGATACCAATACTCATGAAGGCGTTGATGCACTGCGCAAAAACCAGTTCGACGGCCGTGCGGAAAAAAACAGGATGACCGCGCAGGGTGAAATTGATGCGAAGGGATGGGATGCGCTCTCCGTTGACGAGAAGCAGAAGCTCACCGCGAGCTTGCAGATCAAACACGGCGTATCGATCGATGATAAGGGCAAAGTGTCGAAGGCAGAGGGCAGATTCGACGATTTCATCAACAGGGTTAGCGGTCATTTCTCGAATATTATGAAATTCTTCGAGAAAATTGGTGCTGCCTTTGCTAAAGCATTTGGTGGCAACAAACCAAAGAATAACCCCAATACCCTGACGCAGCAGCAGAAGGATCTGCAGGAACTTGTAGGGTCCATCACCAACGACAAGTTGTGGCATCCTGCTGCTCAATTAAAGAAGGCAGAAGCGGGATACGACTATCGCATTGGCAAAGACGGTCGTGCCTATAAGAAGAAGGGCGACGAAGTGAAAGTGGCTGATGCCGATGGAAACTGGAAGGATATCGCTGAGGATATGAAGATCGACGCGGTTGCCGATGCTACAACTGCAAAACGCCTGCGTGCGACAGTTGCGAACAATGGTGATACTGCCTATGTCGATATTGGCGCAACCGGTGCACAGGGATGGAAATACACAATTGATGGGACGCGGTTCATCGCCAACAACGGTAATCAATACCAGCAGTACAACACCGCGAATAAAACCTGGGAGAATACTGGAAAATTCGAACCCAGCTAAAAGGTAGAAAATCTCCTTGTGTTCAAACCCTTAGATTCGTAGAATAGGGTCACATTCTCGGACGTTTTCCGCTGTTTATGACGAACAGGGCTGGAAAGCGGCCGAATTTCATGTGTGGATTTACCCCATGAAATAGCCATTTCCTCCTCCTTTCCATGGCTCATCAGCAGACTTCCGCAACCGATTCCTTCGACGCAGTCGCGCTCAGCGTTGCCAGCCCAGATGACATCCTCACCTGGTCGCGCGGCGAAGTGACGAAAGCCGAGACCGTCAACTACCGCACCCAGCGTGCGGAGCCAGATGGCCTCTTCTGTGAGCGTATCTTCGGACCGACGAAGAACTTCCAGTGTTTCTGCGGCAAATATAAGGGAATCCGTTACAAAGGAGTGATCTGTGAGAAGTGTGGTGTGGAGGTGACACGATCGATCGTTCGTCGCGAGCGCATGGGACACATCAACCTGGCTGTGCCGATTGCGCACATCTGGTTCCTCCGATCCAGCCCGTCACGCATCGGTCTGCTTTTGGATCTTCCTATTAAGACGCTTGAGCAGATCGTCTACTTCGCCGCGTACATCGTGATTGCCGTCAACGAGGATGCAAAGTCCGAGGCGGAAAAGGAACTGAGCGCTTCGATGGACAACCGCAAGAAGCAGGTTCAGCGCGAGTACGAGGACGCCAAGAAGCAGCTGACTGAGAGCGACGCGACGCGCGCCCAGTTGGACGCATTGGATAAGGAAGTTGCGGAAAGACTCGAAAATTTGAAAGCCAACCACAAAGAGGCCCTTGATGATCTGAAAAATCTCCACTCCGGCTCCGTTCTCTCCGAATTGAAGTTCCGCGAGATGAACATGAAGTTCGGACACGTCTTCCGCGCAGGAACCGGTGCCGAGTCGCTCCGCGAAGTGATGATGAACATCGACCTGGAACAGCTGGCGAAGGACTTGCAGACAGAGCGCGAGAATTCTTCGGGTCAGAAATTGAAGAAGATCGTGAAGCGCATGAAGTTCGTGAACTCGATTGTGCAGGCCGGTAT
>CAZUVN010000042.1:0-9167 GCA_964623835.1 uncultured Candidatus Peribacteria bacterium | reverse complement strand
ACCCACGACCAAGAGATTAAGAGTCTCCTGCTCTACCAACTGAGCTACCGATCCAAAGATTTGAAAGAGATGATGTTTCACTCATCCGACCGAGCTCAGTTTTCTTATTTCTTATTGCGACTCGCGCAAGCGCTTCGTCGGCCAACTGAGCTACCGATCCATACTGCGTAACAGCTTGCGTATTTTACAGAACCTTTCGCGGGCGGCAACCGTTGTTTGCCGGTATCAACAGCGCCACCGGAAGGTCATTATGCCAGGCAAACGCTTGATCCTCGATGGTTCGGGCAATGGTTCTTCCATGCTTGATGTCCTCCCACTCCGCGTCCGACAGCTGTAACTTGGGATACCCTGCCAGAACCTCTTTAAGGGGCATCACGTCAGTCCATGTGGCGGCATCCGGAGCGACGGCATTCTCGACCGACCAATCCCCCACTGCCGTTCGTCGTAATGCAGATAGGTACGCACCACACCGCAGATCTTGTCCCAAGTCATGCGCAAGAGAACGGATGTAGGTACCGCTTCCACAGCGAACATGCAGATCGAGTTTGGGATACGTGTAACCCGTGATCGTACATTTTTCAATGTGCACTTCACGTGTCGGCATCTCAACATCCTGCCCGCTTCGTGCCAACTCATGTGCGCGTTTGCCGTTTACATGAATGGCGCTGAACGTCGGCGGAACCTGACTCACTTTTCCGGTGTATCGATCAATAATTAATCGACGAATTAATTCTTCATTCGGAACCTCCCATCCCGGTTTTGTCTGAACCTCTTCAATAACGCCCTCACCATCGTATGTTGAACTGACAGCACCGAAGGTAACTTCTGCGTCGTACTCTTTTGAAAGGTTGGAAAACAGCTCAATCACTTTGAGAGCTTTACTTCCCACAGCCAATACAAGAAGGCCGGAGGCCGCGGGATCAAGTGTTCCCAAATGCCCGATGTCCCGTTCGGACAGTTGTTTGCGGACCATGGCGACGGCACCGTGGCTGGTTGGCCCGGTTGGCTTATCGATAAGCAAAAACCCGTGTCGCATGGACGCTAGACTAGCAGTTTTGAACGACGTGGGACAGAGCCTTTAGAAGGCTATAGCGGGGAGAATCGCGCCAAGGACGATTGCGAGAAGTCCTAGGATGGCAAATGCGCGGACGATGGATTTCTGGTGTTTCATGGGTTATTGGACGGTAATAGTTGCGGTGGTAGAGCTGCTGGCACCGGCTGCATCGCGGACAGTGAGGATAACGGTATAGGTACCGGGATCCAAGAATGTGTGCTCCACCTGCATGCCATCATTCTGCGTGTTGTCGCCAAAGTTCCATTCGTAATTAGCAATGACTCCCGACGAAGGCGAAGCATCAAACGCAACGGTGAGTGGTGCCGTGCCCGATAATCTACTGGCAAGAATTCGCGGCTGAAGCGACGGGGCGCGGACGACCAATGTCTTTGTTGCGCTCTGCTGTTTGCCACTCGTTGTTCGCGCCGTCAGGTTGACCGTGTATGTACCCGGTCGGGTAAAGACGTGCTGGCTGAATGCGCCGCCGTACTCCTGCTCCGATCCATCGCGGAAATCCCAAATGAATCCTGTAATTTCTTCGCCGGGAATTTCCGATGCCGATGCATCAAATTTTACCGTCAGCGGTGCGATGCCTGTTTCAGGACTCATCTGAAAAGTAATGACCGACGAAGGAGGTTCGACAATGACTTCAATCGGCAGACGTAGAACATGATTCTCCTGATCTTGTCCGACGAGTGTGACGGTGTAGGTGCCGGGACGACGATAAATCGCTTGCAAACGCGTATCGGTTGATCCGATTTCGGTGGCATCCGGCGCTTCCCAGACGAAATCGACGAACGGCGTTTGCGTGACCGGACGAAGATCGAGTGTCAGCGGAACCTCGCCGCTGATTCGATTGGATTGTACTTGGGGTGAGCCTTCGAAGCGTAAATCATTCAATCGCAATTCATCGACAACTTTCACCAGTGTATTTACCTCGGCAATCACGCCACTTGTGGACCGTACACGCGCGACGACTCCATAACTTCCATTGCGGCTGAACGTGTGCGTCACTCGCTGACCCTCGCCTTTTTGACCATCACCAAAATCCCACTGCACGCTGTGAACAGGCTCGTCGGTATCAATGGAGAAGAGCGCGGCAAACGGTGCGGTGCCGATCAGATTATTCGGTTGAGACGTCACAGTAACCGGAAACGGCAGTGGTGGCTCTTCTTGCACGGCGATGGTGCGTTCGTAGCGAATTTGCGTATTGTTGGCCAAGGATGCAACGGCGGAAACGGTAAATGTTCCCGTATTCAGATAGGTGAAAGATGTCTGCAGACTTGCACCCTCGTCATCGACGTTCCCATCGCCGTCAAAATCCCATGCGACGGTTCGAACGGCATCCGATTGCGGATAGAGCTGTGCAAGACTGAAGACGACCGGCCGTTCGACAATGGCCGGAAGAGGAGTAACCGAGAACACCGATCGACTGATGAGGAATCGTCGAGAGGCATTACGCGTATCACCATCGGATGATCGCATTACGACACGAATGGTTTTGATTCCCTCACGGTCATATGTCGCGGTCAGTTCCGGGCTCAGTGTTTGCTGGTCGATCTGATTGTCTCCGTTGATATCCCATGCGAATTGAATAGGAGTGAACCCGCGCCCCTTTAATAATTCGACTGTCTCGGCGACGCTGAACGTCATGGTCAGCGGTGCCACAAATTGGTCGGTAGAAGTGGGGCTGGTGATGGCGATACTTAGCTGCGGCTCGCGGCTGATCATGAATCCCGTTGCGGCTGACAGTACAAGACCCGGTACCGCAAAGACGCCGAGTTTTATGAGTGCCATCAGCTTTGCATTCGGCATGGCCTTGGAACTTCCTATGCGCATGAAGATGACATACGAAACTGCCAGAAGGACAACGCCTCCCACTAGCGACGAGACCACACCTGCCATAATGAATGCATCGGATGCCGTTGCAGAGGGAAGGCTGGCAAGAAGGAAGAGGCACCAGAAAACGTACAGCAAGTACGGAACGCCGAGGACGAGGGCGATCAACAGCTTCCACTGTGTAGACGCACCAGGGCCGACCGTCGGTGGCGTCGCAGGCGTTGTTGCAGCTGTCGCAGGAGGAGAAACGCCGTCTACGGTTGAAATGGGTTCCATGAATTAAAGCTCAAGCATGATGCTTGCTTCGGGTGAAGGAAGGATGGGAGTATCAGGGAACGGTTCGACGGGTGATGGAGCGACAATGGACGCTTGCACGCCGATGTCGGTCAGTTGCATCTGAATGTTGATGTCGTCAGCGGATTCCACCTGAGGCAATGACAAATGCCAGTTCGCACGCGTCAGCAGAAAATTTTCAGCATCAATCCAAATTTCACCTTCTGCTTTTACGCCTGCCAAACCCTGTAGCAGCGATTCCGCCGCCGATGCATCCACCGACGATTCTTGAAGAAATGCCGCCAACCGTTCAGGATCAACTTCCACGTCGTAGCGATACGCATCACGGCCGTTCAGATTGACGATGCCCCTGTCTCGTACGACGCGGATCACATCGGACTGCAGTCGCAGAAGGTACGGATCGGGCGTCAGCACGTCCGTTGTGGTGGACGTATCTTGCGGAGGAAGCTGCAGCCATTTTCCGGTCAACTGCGAGAATGCAGGCGACAACAACAGCGGATGAGGAGGAACGGCATTCGCCTGCTGGATGTTCATATAGACTTCATTCTCTGAGAGTACGATGATTTCCCCGATTCCGCTCCACGCCATGCCATCGGACGTGTTACCCGATGTCGTCACGTTCATCCGCAGCTGCCGACCACCTTGTTGCATCAGGCCGTCCGCATCAATGGAACCGTTCAGTCCGGTGTCACTCGACAATTGCGTATGAATGGAAAAGCGTGCGGAAACCAATCCGGTATTGGCAATTGACGATCGCATCAGCACTTCTTCCGCCGGCAGATTTCCCTGTTTGATGCAGGAAGTCAGCACAAGAGTGCATAGCACGATGATAAATCCCGATCTCTTCATCTGTGGCCGACAGTGTGCCCCATTCGCTCCTTTTCCGCCACAATATGCAGTTGATTTCGTCGTTTATTGACGTCCTCGTTGTTTCGGCTCTGCGATGATGTCCGATGGTTCGTCGACTGTCAGTCGGATTGTCCGCTTAACACTTGCGCGTACGTCTGCTCGAATTGTAAGAAGTTTTGATGCATTTCTCCCGAGCAGCAATGGTTCTTCCAGGATGAAATGCACACGGTCTTCATCAAGCGCATCACGCACAGCAAGCACACGCTGTCCATCCATTATCTCAAGGTTGATCAGATCGGTGTTCTTTGCGCTGCCGTCATTAGTGAGAATAATTTCTCGCACGTACTGATCTGCCTCTCCGTCGGCGCTTAATCGGATGCGTGCCACCGTTCGGTTGTTTCCGTAGCGGACGGTGGAATGCAGCGGCAGATAATCCACCGTTATGGTTCCGGTCGTGCCGGGTGTTGCTCTGACGGGAGGCGCCGGATTCGTGGTTACGATAGTTGCCGGACCAACGTCGGTTGTCATACCCGCAAGAACAATTCGATGCTCACCGCCGGGTGCGGCGTCTGCCGAGAAGTCCGCGGCAATAGTCAGCGTTCGGCTGGCACATGCTTCAATCATTACTCCACGAGGACGCAGTGTCGCCGTTCTATTCCGGCCGGAAAAGCTTTGTGCATTGGAAAGACGTCTGCCGTTTTCGATGACATACACGCGCGGCAGGTCCGATGCCGATCCGAGTCCGGCATGACGAAGAGAAATTTGCTCGATGGTCACATCGGCATCGCAACTCGCTTGCAGCTCAATGGTGAGCATAGATACACGTTGTGCGCCCTGCGGGATGCTCTGCAATTGGAAGGGTACTTGTTTTGCGGTTAATTCTGCCGCAAATGTTGTGACCGGAAAAAGTGTTGCTACAGCAATCGCGGCATTTATGAATCTCATAGATGAAGTATAGAGTGCCCAGAGGAACGATAAAATAAAATCCTCTGATTCTTTTGCTTCCTTTGAATCATCTGAATCTTCCCGTTACCATTTCGCACCGCCTCCCCCGCCACCAAACGATCCTCCGGAGAATCCGCTGAATCCCCCGCTTCGGGAGCTTCCTCCTCCGCTGTATCCACCAAACCCACCGCCCGGACCCCCTCTCCATCCTCCTCCTTTACGCGGACCTTTCTTTGAAACGATGTAATCGAAGAGTAGGCCTAGTAGAACCAGTACCGGAATGCTGACCCACCACGAGAAAAGTGCCGTGAGGAAGATGCCTGCAACACCGCCGACAATTCCTCCTGCCCACCATGACTTACTGCGTGCAAAGAGGGCGGCAAGGTAATCTAGTCCGATGAAGATAAAGAAAAGAAACCACGGCCATGCACCCGAAACATCCGCTTCTTCCTCGTATCGTTCTGCCGTGTATTCGCCGCCGATGTGTTTTTTCAAAGCATCGACTCCCGCTTGAAGTCCTTGGTAAAACTCTCCATCACGGAAATACGGTGTCATGTCGCGCTCAGCGATCCCGTGAGCAACAAGATCGGGTACCGCACCTTCCAGTCCGTATCCGGTTGCGATCCAAATTTGACGGTCGTCATACGAGACAAGCATCAAAATGCCGTTATCTTTTTCTGTTCCAACTCCCCATTTACGTCCGATTTCCACGGCAACTTCCGAGGCATCGGAGCCACTGAGTGTCTGAACCATCACGATCGCAATTTCGTTGCTTGTTTCGCGCTGATACTGCTGCAGATCGGATTCAAGGATTTGCTCGTCATCCGCAGATAGCAATCCCTCCGGTTGTTGCACTGTTTCGTAATCGGTGACAAAGCCGTCGTTTACCGGAACTTCAAACTGAGCGTATGCAGCTGGGACCAGAAGCAATGACAGAAGGCCTGCGCTGAGCAACGTGATTCTGCGCATTATTCAAATTCGACGGATGGTGCGTTTTCGGAACCGGCTGTTGCGTTGAATCCCTCTGCAACATCAAAGCCGAAGAGTATTGCCGCAATGTTTCCCGGGAAGCGACGAACAATCAGGTTGTAGGACAGAACCGCGTCATTGTAATCGCGACGAGCCGTAGAGATGCGGTTCTCCGTTCCCTCAAGCTGGACCATCAAATTTTCAAAGCTTTGCGTTGCGGTCAAAGTCGGATATGCCTCTGCGGTGACAAGCAGGCGTGCAAGAGCCGATTCCGTCTGCTCCGTCGCTTCAACCTGTGCATTGAGGTCGCCAGATGACTGCGCATTCAGCCACTGCGTGCGAGCTTCCGTGACCGCTGTCAGTGTTTCTTGTTCAAAGTCCGCCGCACCCTGCACGGTTGATACAAGGTTCGGGATCAAATCAAATCGACGCTGATACTGCGTTTCAACCTGGTTCCACGAATTGTTCAGCGACTCGCTTGCAGTTACCAAGTTGTTGTACGACGAGAAAATCCAGAGAACTAATGCAATGACAATAACGACAATACCGATGAGAAGTGGTGAGCGCTTGGAGGCCATGGGAATGCAAAAGAAAAAATTATCAACTCCATTGTACCGCGTTTACAGCGCCTGTCACGCAAGCGTTGAGATGTCTTGGAGAATTTCCTTCGCATGCTCGGCCGGCTTCACTTGTTCATACACCTTTTGTACAACGCCCGTTGGGTCAATCAGAAAAGACGTTCGAAGAATGCCCATGTACTTCTTGCCGTACATCGACTTTTCTCCCCAGACACCGAACGCATTGATTATAGATTTGTCCGTATCTGCAATAAGAGCAAACGGTAGATCAAACTTCTTCGCGAACTTCTGGTGACTCTTCTCATCATCGGCGCTGACGCCGACAACGTGAACATTGTTCGATCGCAGTTCGGGAAATGTGTCTCGCAGACCGCATGCTTCGGTTGTGCATCCCGGAGTGTCGTCTTTCGGATAAAAATAAAGAAGAAGCCACGATCCCAAAAACTCATTGGATGATCGCGTGTCTCCATGTTGATCAATTCCTGTCCAAGCCGGAGCAGATTGTCCTTGTGTAAGCATGAGAAAAAGATAACACAATGTCTCATGGTGAGCGATGACGAACCATCAGAATGACTTGTTTATTTTCGTCCCGTGCGATGGACGCGCCACTTCTTCCGTTGCGGTCGCGCGCGGACAGAGCCCGAGGACACGCTGTGTGAGGGGCGACGTGCGGGTCCTGCGAGGTTTGCTGGGGTTAATCCTTCCGGAAGGCCGGCACGGGGAATTGGCGTACGGATAAGGCGCTCAATGCGCTGCAGTTCGGCGTTCTGATCGGGCATCGCAAACGAAACAGCCCTTCCCTCGCGTCCTGCACGTCCTGTTCGTCCAATACGATGGACGTAGTCACCCGGGTCATTCGGTAGATCGTAGTTCACCACCAGTCCAATGCCCGTGACGTCGATACCGCGTGAGGCGATGTCCGTTGCCACCAGCACCGCGTACTTGCCACTCTTGAATCCGTTCAGCGCATCGATGCGCTGCGCAAGAGAGCGGTTGGAGTGAATCTCCGCAACGGTAAAGCCCATCGCCTTCACTTTTGATGTGATGTTTTTTGCGCCGTATTTTGTTCGGCTGAAGACCAGTGCCGATCCCGGTTCTTCACGTAGCAATGCTTCGAGCAACTTTAGCTTTTCATCTCGGTGCACAATGAAGAGTTCCTGTTGTACGCGTTCCGACGTCGTTCCTGCGGGAGCGACTTCAATGCGCAATGGAAGTTTCATGTGGTTTGCCGCAATGCGAGCAATGTCCTCCGGCATTGTTGCGGAAAAGAGCATCGTCTGACGCTTTTCCGGAACGACGGACAGAATTTTATTGATTTGCGGTGCGAATCCCATGTCGAGCATGCGGTCCGCTTCATCAAGAACCAGAACGGTGACGCCGCTGAGCGTAATGGTTTTGCGTTCAAGATGATCGATGAGACGTCCCGGTGTTGCAATGACGATATGCGGCTTTCGGCGAATCATATCTCGCTGCAAATTCATCGATGCTCCTCCAATAAGAATGGCGGTGCGGATTCCCAGCGACTGTCCGAGCTTGCGACATGCTTCATCGACCTGCATGGCAAGTTCGCGCGTCGGAAGAACAACCAGTCCGTTCCCTCCGTTTTTCTGAATACTCTGAATCATCGGTATGGCAAACGACAGCGTTTTTCCTGTTCCTGTCTGCGCGATACCGATCACATCTTTCCCTTCCGTTGCAGCAGGGATCGCCTGATGCTGAATGGGTGTGGGCGTGGTGTATCCTAACTTTGACAGTGTGGAGAGGATTTCCGGCGAAATGCCGTGGCCGTCGAATGAGTCGGGAGCTGGATGCATTGACGCGGCAGTATATCACGCCTTTTCGTGCTCGGACAGCTCTTTAGTGCTGCTGGAACGTTCTAAAAGTGCCAAAAGAACGCTTCCAACGATATTATGGTTTCCTTTTTGGATATATCGAAGAAATAGCGCAGGCTCACGATTAACCGATAAACGCATGCCGTTTACGTACGGACGTGCCGCCAGAACGCGGCGGAACGTCCATGCATCGGTCTCGGAACCGGTCAGAATAATTCTCTTTGAGGTGATGATGAGCGTACCTGCATCCGCTGCGGTCCATCCCGTCGTATCGAATGTCGATGTGTTTTGAACGATGCTCCCCTTTCCTTTCGTTTTGAGTATGTCCACACGCTCCATCCAGTGCACAATCTCGTTATCATCCACGCGAAACTCCTGCTGCTCCATGACAGGAAGATTCCCCTTTTGAATTTCACTCAAGATGCGCATGCGGTAGAGCTCACGTTTTGTTGCAGCAATGTCCGCGTCTTTTAAATCGAGATAATCTTGAATGTGTTCCAGTTCCGCCCATTCCTCTTCGGTGATCTCTTCATCTTCGGTTGCCGCACCGAATGCTTGGACATACAAATCCTGCCGAATCGCATCGAGTGCTTCATGACTCAAACCAAGTTCCTCCTTGCGACGTTCGAGATCGGCAATCTCTTCCTCCGTTAATTTGCCATCGGCAATCGCCGCACGCACTGCTGCATGAAACTCGCGAATGTAACCCGGGGTAAGGTCACCGGGGACAAATGATGTCAGAAGTGAGAGAAGACGATCCATAGAGAAAGCATAGTCGAAATCGCGAGGGGAATCTGAATATTCATC
>CAZUVN010000041.1:0-9590 GCA_964623835.1 uncultured Candidatus Peribacteria bacterium | reverse complement strand
CCAATATTTAGAAGATATTCAGCAATGCGGGTGGATTCCATATGAAACGAGTGTAATGAAAAATTGAGAATTGAGAATCGAAAATTACCGTATACTCACTATGACACACGATATGCATCTCTCACCCGATCTCGAACAACGGCTTCGCGCATTGATGACCGCGTTTCTTGATGAAAACACGCGGATCAATCTCTCTGCTCTGCGAACAGAAGACGCGTGCTGGCACGGAAATATTCTCGACAGTCTTGCACTGGTTGATGCCGTAGATGCGGGATTGATTCCCGCTCCGCACAAGCTGATCGACGTCGGAACCGGAGGTGGCTTCCCGCTTCTACCGCTTGCAATCGTGTACCCGGATGCTTCGTGTACCGGCTTGGATTCGATCGGAAAGAAGTTGAAAGCGATTGAACGGATAGCGCAGGCGGCGAACATTCCGAATGTCACACTGATTGCAGAGCGCACGGAGATTCTCGGCAAAGACAAAAAGCATCGCGAAGTGTATGACACTGTTACCGCCCGTGCCGTTGCCCCGCTAAACATTCTGCTGGAATACACTGCACCGTTTGCGCGCATTGATGGGCACATCGTGCTCTGGAAAAGCATGACGATTGACGAAGAGCTGACTGCTGCGACACATTCAGCAACTACGCTTGGTTGCTCGCTGATTCATCACCATACCTACGACCTCGGTGGTGATTGGGGCACGCGACAATTGCTGATCTACAAAAAAGAATCGGCAATACCCAAAGAGTATCCGCGTGCCATTGGAGAGGCGAAGGTGAAGCCACTTTAAAAGGACACAAGGATACAACCAACAAGTCGTCCAAAAAAATCAAAGTATGAATATCCAAACCTGAATCTTAAAAACTTGGTTCTTCTTTGTATCTTGTTTTATGTCTCTTGTCTCTTCCATTCGAATAAACGGTACTGCAACTGTCACTGCATCATGACAAGTCGACTCTCAGACATGTAATGTATTGAAAGTGCTAGAATGGCCACCATGTTAGCACTGAAAAACGTCTCGCATTCGTACGGACAGACGCGCGTGCTCTCGGGTGCGACGCTTGCGGTAAAGCCGAAGGATTGTCTGTGCGTTGTCGGCGAGGGAGGAAGCGGCAAGTCGACCATTCTGCGCCTGCTTATTCGTGAAGAGGATCCCACAAAGGGATCTGTTGAAGTTGATGGAATCAAATTAACGATGGTACCGCCTGCGGTGTTGCAGCTGTATCGACGCAGAATCGGCATCATCTACCAGGAGCCTGTGCTGCTTGAGCATGCGACGGCGGCGGAAAATATCGCACTCCCGTTCGAACTGTTCGGTGCACCACCTCAAGTTGCAGAGCGAAATACTGCCGATCTTCTGAAGCGATTTGGCCTGACGCAAAGCGCGACACGCCTGGCCGAAGAATTGTCATCTAGTGAACGTTCGTTGGTTGCGATTGCCCGTGCGATCTCGGTATCGCCGATGATCATCCTAGCCGACGAGCCGCTGGAACATCTGGATGAAACGCAACGCAAAGCAGTCATCGATCTATTCTCGACAATGCAAAAGAACGGCACGACGCTTATTCTCTTCTCTCGATCGACCGAGACTGCGCGCGCCTTGGGCGCGCGCGTTGTAACGCTCAAAAACGGTACTCTCTCGGCTGAATCAGATGCACCGCCGTCAAGCACGGTGAACTCCACCAATACGCATCGCATTCTGGAAGAAACTGAAGGAAAGGTACATCAGGTTCTGGAGGCAAAGCCTACTCGTAAGGTTGGCGAGCCGAAAAACGACAAGAAGATCAAAATTACGTCGATCGGATCGGGACTGTAGCTGGTGAACAAAAACATACTGGCAACAGGAAAAATCGAGGGTATCGTTTGACCATGCAACGACTGATTCCCACGAGTGAATCACCGCAACAGTCTCCTATACATGCAAACCGCCATAGTGCGGTTATCCACCCGGTCACGGTCGCAACCGTCACTGCAATGACCACTCTGTTATGGATGGCACGTCCAGGAACAGAATCGTCTTCTGTGGATCTTAGAGTGCAGGCGCAATCGGTATCGGTCGACGCGCAGTCCTATGCCATGATCCAAACGGAAAACAGAATGATTCACAGCGGCCCCTTCCGCATCGAGGGCTTTCCACACGAGGTTGTATTCGTCGACGACGGATTCACCATCTCATTTCCGGAGCAGACGTTCCGTATTCAGCGAGTCCAGGCATTATGGTCGGACTTGGGACTCGATGGAGTGAAAGAGAAAATCGGCGACAAGGGAATCACGCACATTGACTGCACGGACGGCCTGCGAATGTATTCCGGTACCGAACGGAGTCTGCATGTTGCACACAAGGACTTTCTCCTCATTCTCCAAGCGATGAGTGACCCCGCCACTATTTCGATTACCATTAAAGATGTGCCATACACCCTAACTTTGGAAGATGGCTGGTCGACAATACTGATACCCAAACAGGGCACGAGCACGCTGACCTTCGAACGCCGCATGCCTCCGCCCATCTCAATAGCTGCTATGGGCAAACGTTGACATGAAAAAATATCGATCTATAGTGCCCCTGTTTTGACTCAGAATCGCTTCTTTACCGGCGCCTTTGCATTCCTCTTTACGGAGGGGAAGGCGCTGTGTGTCTGAGATCAACCTACTGAAACTGACACATCCCCTTCCCCTTCAAAGACGGAAGATTTTGTATATTTCCCCCTATCCCATGCGCCCACTCGAATCTGCTAGAATACCCATTATGGAACTGACTGACACACGAACTGTCTATGGCAGTGAACATCCCGTTGTCACTATTCCGAGCACTGTTCTCCGGTATAGCGATCACCCACTGAACGGGCATCCCGTAGATGCCGAATGCCGAGCGTTTCATGCAAAACTTGTGGAAGTTGGCGACATACCCCGCGCGCTTCAGCAGCGATACGGCGTCAATCCGTTCGAAACATACTGCAGTCCACAAACCCATCCGGCTTCCTATATTCAGGATACCGAGCTTGCCCTCCTGCGTGATGCCATGGACCGCGCGGTTGACACATTGCTTACAGAGAAATCGATACCGGTCGACGATTACGAAGAGCAAGATGTAGCCGCTTGACGCGCATCAGACCCGTCCTATAATCGCCCCTACATGCAGCAGAGGAACGTTCTCCTCGGCCTCCTCCTTAGCCTCCTCCTTACGGCGGAAGGCAGGCTGCGTGCGTAAGTAGAATTCTCTACGAAACCCCAAGCCTCCCTTCCCAGCCGGCGGTTTGTTTTTTGTATTTCTTTTTCTCACTCACAATTATGGAAACAATTACTATGGATGACGGTGCCTGGCGATATGATGCACAAGAGCGTCAAATGATGGCTCAAATTGGCATCGCTATCCCACCTGTTGCAGAAGTACCGCAACGCATTGCGAATGAAACAGAGCGTTTTCAGCGCAAATTCATGAAAGTAACCCATGCAGACGGCAGTGTCACAGACGGAAACGGTGATCCGTGGCACAAATCCGCTTGAGTGGATGATCTATAAATGTATGATCGCCCCGTGCCACGCCTGAGCACCATTATCAGCATTATTATTCCGCGCTTCGCGTAGGAGGTACGTGCTGATCTGAACTAGTCATTCCCCTCCCCGCGAAGACCGCACGGGAGGGTTTTTATTTTATTCCCCGTTTTCTATGAATACTGTCAGTACACCAGATTTCGCATCAGCTACCGTCGTCGGATGGGTCATCGGTGCACTCGGAGGATCCGAACACGTCTTTGAACCCGAGCTGATCGATCGGTCCTGTCTCGCAAAAAATGAGATTGCAGCTGCTCTATCAGCCGGCAGGGATGCGGTGCATGCAGCCGTCGCAGATGCGATGTATCTGCGCGATAACATGAGCGCACCGCAATTCATCTGCCATGCGGTACGGATGGCGGCGCTTCAGGTACTGACCCCGTTGCGACGCGAGTGGATGCAGAACGTCGCACTGAACGGCATGCGCCCGATGTTGGACGCAGGACGCAGCATCGGCGTCCGGTTGCCCGTCGAACTTCGTTTTCCGGACCATCAGTTGGTGAATATTTCGCGAACCGACGGACATCTATGGCTTACGACACGCGATGAACCGTCACGCGGGTTACTGTCTGTCGAAACGGATCTCTTGACTACCTAAAGACGACGGAAGAGAATCTGTCCGTGATTCGCATCGCCGCTATCGCCGCCGCAGCCGCCGCCTCCCTGATGGGAGAGTTGGATCTGCGCTGATGATACGAACCTTGCCGCACTTCCACCCCTCCCAAAACCGGAGGGGTTTTTGTTTCATTCCCATTCACCATGACCATGGAAACAACGCCGATACTCGTACAGGAAAGCATCTACCTCAAAGAATTCCCGACGTTAGATGCATGGATAGAGCGCAATAAAATCGTCATTCAACACCTCATCGGAACGACTGGGGGTGCATGGATGCTAACGATCGGCAATCCATCGGATAAAAGCAATCGCTGGAGACGTGTCATTATTTCCGCGAATGGCATACGGGATAACGTGACCGGTCAACTGCTGCGAACAACCGATGAACTGCAGAAAATCGGTATCAATGTTTCAGCTCGAGCGGCTTGATGCCGGTTTTCCGATGGTAATGCTCGATGATGTACCGTGCTCCAACCAGCAGCACAAACGCGAAGGATCCGAGTGCGATATCGAGCGAGGACATCTCGGGTTTCAGCATCTTGCGCGCAACGACAAACGCCAGCAGCTCCAGAACCGACGTCAAATTGCGTACAACGAGCATGCGGACAAACTCCAAGCCGATCACAATGATGAGAACCCGATCGATCAGCTCGTAAAACGTGCTCATGCTGTCCCAGTCCATGTCTTTTAACACGCCGAAACTGCGAATGAACGCAAAGGCGGTGGCCGCAATGACGATGAGAGCCATAAGGAGCTCCATCCAGCGAATCAGCGTCGCGGCCCAGTGCTTCGGGTCGTGGGTGATCACGCGAATACCATACAGCAAAACCCCTCACCGTTCCAGAAAAATCATCCGAATGAGTGCAGGCGCGCAAGTCGTATATGCCGATGAATGTCCTGAATCAACGCGCCGACCACGCCGTAAAATAAGCCAGTTAACAGATACAGCAATACGATCATGCCGTTCGATGCGTTATTGGACGCGAGGAGTTGCGCAAAGTACCGCCCCGGAAGCAAGAACGGCTGCAGCAGAAACTCCAGATCGGACGAGAGCAGACTGAGCAATGCTATCGCAAAAAGCCCCAGTGTCCCGAACACGCACCCGATGACAAAGCCGAGGGAATATCTGCGAACGTACAAATGCACACGGATATTCTACGCTGCTCGGGACGTCGTTCAACAACTATGCTATGATATCGTCATGACAAACACGGATTCCCGTGCACTGGCAACGTTCGGAGCGGGGTGTTTCTGGGGTGTGGAAGATGTATTCATGCAGGTTCCGGGTGTACTCGAGACAGCAGTTGGGTATATGGGTGGAACGCTCGAAGAGCCAACGTATGAGATGGTTTGTACCGACAGCACCGGTCATGCAGAAGTTGTGCAGATCGCCTACGACCCCTCGATCGTCTCGTACGATCAGCTACTGAATGTGTTTTGGGAAAATCACAATCCGACGACCATGAACCGCCAGGGACCGGATATCGGATCACAATACCGCTCGGTCATTTTCTATCACAGTGATGAGCAGAAACACGCGGCAGAACAATCATTAAAACAACTCGACGCATCAGGAACATGGAAAAGCCCCGTCATCACCGCTATAGAGCCGGCACAGACATTCTGGCGCGCGGAGGACTATCACCAGAAATATCATCTGAAGAACGGCGGAAGTTGTCATATCTAGATTGCTCACAGTCGAGTGAAAGACCCCGGCAACACAAACGTCATACAGACGAATGCCTGTTGCTGTTTTACCATCGGCCGTATGGATACGCGAAGGTCAGCAGATCGAGATTGGCGAGTTTGGATATCCCGCGGGTGAACCGTATTTTTTCTTCCCGGGATTCCTCGGTTCGTACTACCAGGCAAGTCTCCTCGATGATCGCGCGCGGGAACTAGGCATGCGTATTATCGGTATCAACAAACCTGGAACAGGCGCGTCGACGTTCCGGGAATATGCATCGATGAAAGAGTACGGCAAAGACATTGCACTGCTTGCCGATGCGCTTGGTATAGAGCGATACGGAACCATCGGATTATCACTCGGATGTTCCATGGCGCTTGGCGCGGTTGCCGCGGCACCCGACCGCATCACCCGAACTTGTATTGCTGGAGCATTGCCTCCCATGAATGATGCGCACTTCTCCAGCGATCTCAACCAGTGGCGTCATCAGACGCTGCGGCGATGCGGCGAGGAAAAGACGACGATGACGACGTACATCCACACGCTGTCGATCATGACGCGCCTGTTTCCGCGACTGATGATGCCCCTGCTTCTTGTGTACTACTCGCGGATGAATCGGGAAGAATTGAAAAAACTGAGAATCCAACGAATGCTCCAGCGTGACATAGCCGATGTCTTTCTATCTCGTAAATGCGTGCAAGGCCTGGCACAGGAAATGCACCTTGCATCGCACTGGGGATTCTCACTCGAAGACATCCGCGCACCGGTCCTGTTGATGCACGGAATTGATGATGACATCGCTCCACTATCGGCTGCCAAACGGATGGCTGCTGCAATGCAATCGTGTACATGTCTCTTCGTCGAGGGCGATCACTACGCAATCATCCGAACAGCGCAAACTGGGCTGGAAATGCTGCACAAACTGGAATCGATCGATACGATGAGCAACGTGGAACGCCCACATGAATGGACACAAGACCGGCTCCTGCCTCTTTTAAGCGGACTGCGGACAACGTAAGACTTCCTTCTAGTGTGCGCCTGCCGCTTCTAGGTATGCCTTGATGAACTTCGAGCAATCGACGTCATCGGGGGTGGTTGTGCCATGCCCGCAACCATCGGTGACAGGATCAGGCTGACCACACAGCACTCCGTGACAGTGGTAGTACTCACACTTGTCGGGCTTGGACTGATGCACGTTGGTCGGGAAGTTTCTCTGTCGCGCCTCGTTCTCTTGCTGAATCTGCGCTAAGCGTGCGGCAATTTTTGCCTGAACTTCGCTCAGTTCCTGCTCCAGTGAAGCCTTCTCTGCCTCTCTCCTGGCAAGAAGATTGTTGTAGAACTCCAGCGACAATTCAATTGATACCTTCCGCTCTGCACGCTTGGCATTCAACGCCCCTTCAAACTGCGTTGTCGCACTCTCCGGCGGAATGTACGTGTCGACCTCACTGAGGTCGCGCTGCAACGGACTCATACGCTTTCGTATGTTGTCGATGCCGTCTTGCACCGCCTGAATTTCTGCCGGGATAGCAGCTGCTCGTGCGCGAAGAGCAATGATCTCGGGGTCTGTATTCGGATCAATCATCGTGCACTTCTGGATATGCTCGGGAACACCTCCGCCTGTTGTACCCTCCCCCGATTGGCCTGGGACAACAAGATCGGTGAACTGCTCATTGCCCGTGGGAGGATTACATGCTTTCTCGCGCGCATCGAGTGCGGCCATGGCTGCCGTGAACGCAGTGCGTAGTGCCTGCGTGTTCTTGGTAAATGTATCCTGCGTCGATGCCATCGATGCATCATATGCATCGAAGCATGCCTTCGTATCGGACTCCTCATACGGCACATCTGGCTTGGGCGGATTCGCCGCGCGGCACCGATCGAGTGCATCCTTTGCTGTCTTATACGAATTATATGCCTCTTCACGCTTGGTAAAGTACGTCTGGAACTCCGCGTACGGCGCACTGTCCGCAGGAGAAGAGATTCCGTTGAAACCGGCGACCGCTGCGTCACGTGTTTTCTGTTCATCGTCACAAGGATCCTCGGGCTCCGCATTGATGCAGCGACTCAGAACGTCTTCTGCATCAGCCCTCTCTCCGGCAAACACCTGCACACTCGCATTCACGCCGGCATCGTATGTTGTCTGCAGAGTTGCGCGGGCAGCATCGATGTCCTCGCACGCAACTTTTTCTGCGTCAAAGTTCTGCAGTGAAAAAATGGCCCCGGCGACAATCGCCGCGGCAATGGCGGTACCACCGATGAGTGAGGATGTGCGCATACGTATAAAGGAGAAGGTTACCAAAAAGACTACTCCCTTGTGGAAAGTATTCAATGTGTGATTGAGGTGGATGATTCGAGATTGATACGAGTTACAGCTTAACCCAATCGGATTGAAGCCAACCGAACTCATCACGTTCTGTACGTGACTCAGAATACCCCATCTGTTTTAACGTTTCTTTCACTCCATCAATCATTTCTTCAATTCCTGATACAGTAAGTTCTTCTTCTAGTGCCAGATCAGAAGGACTTATTAACAGTTTTGCCTTCCCATCACTCTCAGTAATGGAAATCAATCTACCTCTTTTCTTCAGTATTTTAGCAACAGTTGCGGCCTCCCGCGCGTTTTGGAATTCAACTGAAATATGACATGCAACATTCTTCAGTTCCATAGGCGGTGAAGCATGACCGGGGTTATAAAATTTATTCGAAACACCGGGCGCATGTTCAAACTCACCAATCTTGGGTCCATGATGATCAACCTCATTTTCTTTAGGCTCTGAATGAAGAGATAGTGAGGGAATCCTGACAGCCTTCTGGTGCGGCGCAACTTGGGGCGAATTAGACTTTTCATTGCCTCGCACCTCCGCTTGCTGTTCCACGAGATCCATCAATGTTACAAGATTTCTAATATCGTGTTTCATCGACTCGGTCATGCATAATGGTGTCAATTTTTTCTCAACTGCAACATCTATTCGATCAAGCATATCCGCCAAATTCCCCACAGACATATTTACGCACTTTAAGGAATCGAGCATCTGATCTTCATCGGCAGTCTGGTAATACATTCTAAAGAGCCTGAGTACATTTTTGACGTAATCGGAAATCTTTGCGAGATCCTGTGAGGAGTAATTATCAATATTAAATGTATGAGAATCGTGACCTTTGGATGATTCAAGAATTGCCCGAATACGTCTGTCCACCTTGTAGATGAATTGCTGGATAACGGGGGATTGATAAGCGCTTCTGACTCGCACTGCGTGCTCGACAAGGTTCCCGGTAACCGGATTAAGGGTATTAAGAAAAGGGGTTGTTTGCCTTCCCCATCCATCCGGATCATCCCATTCAGTGTCTATTTTGTTATAGTGCATCACTATTATTATACAATATTTTGTTTATTTCTGCAATTGGCTGGGGAGGAGGGATTCGAACCCCCGAATGCTTGCTCCAGAGGCAAGTGCCTTACCGCTTGGCGACTCCCCAATATGCATCCCGCAATTAGCGGAAAGCCGGGAAATGCTACCATAGAAACGGCTTTATTCCAGTCTTTTTAGGCATGTAAAAGCCTGAAAGTGCCCGCTATACTATCTTTAAGTGCCCGCGTAGCTCAGTTGAATAGAGTACCTGGCTTCGAACCAGGGGGTCGTAGGTTTGAATCCTGCCGCGGGCACCATCAATATGCTCACCCAGTTCATCCGTTCCGTTGAATTACTACGGGAGTCCATTCCCGACCCCGCAG
>CAZUVN010000040.1:0-10485 GCA_964623835.1 uncultured Candidatus Peribacteria bacterium | reverse complement strand
AGGAATCCGCACCTGAAGAGATTCCTGTGGTGGAGACACCGGTGACGGTGGAGACTCCAACGCCAACTGAAGAGTAAGTGTGCTATACTGAGCATATGGAACGCGTGCGCACTTCGCCGCCCGGCCTTCCGACACAACAAACAACATTCGAAGTACATGACACCAATACAATGAAACCGGTGAAACGCCTTCCCGATGGTTTACTTCAGCGCATGATCGATCTATTTGGCAGCGCAAACAGTCCCGCACGATCCACCATTGTCATCGATACGCCATGGGACCCTCGCATGCAAGGCACACTGCAAGGATTGCAGGCTGAATTTCATAAAAAAATCCGCATTGTACACAAGCAGTCGTGAGTGTTTTACAGAACGAGTGCGAATGCGGCCAGCACCGCATTCATAATCCCATGCACCCACGTCGACAAGAGCGGGAACGGCAATAACGATTCGCCGAAAATCAGGAAGAGGAGAATCCACTGTCCGTACGCCATCGAGTCCTCGTACTTGTACCGCACATTTGACGGTAAAAAGAATGGGAGAATTTTACTGCCATCAAGCGGCGCAATGGGGAACAAGTTGAACGCCATCAGCGCGAGGTTCACGTACACCGATGCACCGAGAATCTGCGTGACAATGGCAAGTAGCGGAGAGAGGTCGCTCCCGGCATAGAGCAATGCGGACATTCCCCCGCCGTGTGCAACGCCAATCAATGTGAGAAGAAGATAGGCGCCGAATGCGAGCACAAGATTACTAAACGGCCCGGCAAGCGCCGTGATGGCGGTGTCGCGCAGAACATGACGAAAATTCAGCGGATTGACCGGCACCGGCTTCGCCCATCCGAATCCGACAAGAAGAAACATCAACGCACCGATTGGATCGAGATGCGAGATCGGGTTGATGGTCAGACGACCCTGATACCGCGCGGTATCATCGCCCAGTTTCCACGCAGCAAACGCATGCGCCCATTCGTGAATAGAGAGAGCAATCAACACCGCAATGATGTACGTCGGCTGAATAAACTGCATACGGGGAGGATACAGACCCACCTCTGCCAAGGCTACGGATGGGTAATTTCCCGTTGACTCAACCTGAAACTCCCCTTACTCTGCGCCAACCTTATGGCACGCATCTGCGCTAAAACCGGCAAAAAGACAGCTTTCGGGAACACCCGAAGCCACTCGCTGCGCTCCACACGCCGCCCTTGGAGAGTCAACCTTATCAAAAAGCGCGTATTTGACCCTGTAACGGGCGAATACAAGACGATGAAGATCTCCGCTGCCGCTCTGCGCACGCTCGCAAAGCGCATGCAGGCTGGAAAATCATTTTAAGCTTTCAGGAGTCAGGAATCAGCTGTCTGAGTGTTTTGTCGTAGATTGAAAGCTGACTCCTGATTCCTAACTTCCTTCGTTTCGCCATTGCTCCCAAGCTTCCTGGCGAGCTTCTTTGATAGTGCCGCGATGATGCTTTTCATCGAGCATCTTCTCTTTGGCACGTTTTGATCGCTTCTGTTTCTGCTTCTGCAACTTAAAAATCTCCTGCTGCAAACGCGACGCCTCCCCTTTCTCTTTTTCTTCGAGCTTCAAAATCAACATCTTCCAGGCTTCAATGCGGTTTTTGCTCTGTTCACGAAACCGCTGAGTACGTACATCAATGCCACTGGGCACATGTCTCAATTGAACCGTTGAGGATGTTTTATTGATCTTCTGACCCCCATGCCCTCCTCCACGGATAAAATTCTCCTCAACATCATTGGGGTTCAGCTTCAATTCCTCTGCAAGAGCAAGGATGTCTGGAGGGAGTTCAACGGGATAGGGCATGCGATGATGATATCAGATGGCGGAGAGGGGGAGATTCGAACTCCCGAGACCCTTGCGGATCTACACGCTTTCCAAGCGTGCGCACTAGGCCACTATGCGACCTCTCCACGGAAACGGCGATAAAAGAGCGATATCGGAGTAAGCGCGATGGCGTCTAGGCGTCATTCATGCGACCCCTCCTTGGTGAACGGGTGCATAGTATAGACAGAAGAATCACGGCCACAAGCGCAGATATACATAAAAACAGCCCCGCAAGGCTGTTCTACATTCTATGGCGCTTTAACCTTTAACAAGAAACAGCGTGGCTGTATCTGCCCGTTGATTCTTTTTCAATTCATCGAGAATCTGCGAAATACGATCGGGATTCAGAACATTCGATTGATCAATTGCCTGAGCATCTGAATTCAATATTTTTGCTGCAAAACTCGATGGATCCTGCAACTCCTGTGAAACCGCCTCAGAGATCCTCTGTAAAGTATTTCTCACTGCCTCAATAGCAGCTTCCACATCATTGGCAAACGGCTCTGACGTAAGTAACGCCTTGTAATTGTGTCCAGGCCCTCTAGAGATTCCAATAGCATACTTATCCGCATTGCCTCTTTTTCCTACAACAATTTCAAGATCCATTGGATTTGAATAGATTTCCAATGCTGTAATTTTGCTAATTCCCATACGCTTTATGCTGATAGTAGCTAAAGATATAAATATTACGATACGTAACAATTGCGTAGTTGCAATAGATACATAAAAACAGCCCCGCAAGGCTGTTCTACATTCTATGGCGCTTTAACCTTTAACAAGAAACAGCGTGGCTGTATCTGCCCGTTGATTCTTTTTCAATTCATCGAGAATCTGCGAAATACGATCGGGATTCAGAACATTCGATTGATCAATTGCCTGAGCATCTGAATTCAATATTTTTGCTGCAAAACTCGATGGATCCTGCAACTCCTGTGAAACCGCCTCAGAGATCCTCTGTAAAGTATTTCTCACTGCCTCAATAGCAGCTTCCACATCATTGGCAAACGGCTCTGACGTAAGTAACGCCTTGTAATTGTGTCCAGGCCCTCTAGAGATTCCAATAGCATACTTATCCGCATTGCCTCTTTTTCCTACAACAATTTCAAGATCCATTGGATTTGAATAGATTTCCAATGCTGTAATTTTGCTAATTCCCATACGCTTTATGCTGATAGTAGCTAAAGATATAAATATTACGATACGTAACAATTGCGTAGTTGCAATAGATACATAAAAACAGCCCCGCAGAGCTGTTTAATTCTGAATTCTACATTTTCTTACTTCTTCTTTGCAGGAACATCGCACTGACAGGGGCACTTCTCGCTTGCTTTGCCAAGCAGCATCAAGCTGATTGCGAGAGCGACAATCGAGAGCGACCCGGTCGATGTACCGAACGTAAAGCCACTCGAAAGAACATGTGCCTTGTACAGACCAACAATTGCTGCGAGCGTGACGACAACGGCAAGGACCATTGTGACGAGAGATGTAGCGGAGCACACGTTGCACAGGCCGCCTTTCTTTTTGGAAGACCAGAACATGAAATGCAGGGGGAAAGGACGGAGATCATTGTACGCTGCAATGGGATAGGTCAACAATTCTGTACGAATGAAATGAATTGACGAATTCAAGATCCACGATACAAATCTCAAGATCCAGTATAGGTATTTGGATCTTGGCGGGTGGCTCTTGGACCTTTCAAGCCATAGCAACAGACTGAACATTTCATTACTCTATATCTATGAAGATCTCCCTGAACTGGCTCGGCGAGTTTGTGACGTGGACCGAAAAGGATCCGCAGGTTATTGCCGATCGTCTGACATTGTCGACTGCGGAAGTGGAGGAGGTGGAAACACAAGGCGCATTCTTGGAACACTGCTGCGTCGGAGAAGTCTTGAGCATTGCCAAGCATCCGTCGGCTGATCGCCTACTCTTGGTCGACGTAAAAACTGACAAAGGAACTAAGCGTGTTGTGTGCGGTGGCACCAACCTGAAAGAGGGCATGCATGTGGCATTCGCACATATCGGTGCAACGGTGAAGTGGCACGGCGGCGAAGTGGTGACACTGGAGCCAGTCAAGATCCGCGGCGAGAAGAGCGAAGGAATGATCTGCGCAGCAGAAGAACTGGGATTGGAATCAATGCTCTCACCTCTCACTGAAGACGGAGAACGTCCCATTATGGATTTGGATCGCCTAAAAGCTGAAAGCTATAAACTAAAAACTGGCCAGTCACTGCGCGAATCGCTGGGTCTGCACGACACTGTGCTGCACTTCAGCAACACCGCGATTACTGCGCGTCCCGATCTCTTCTCCCACATTGGATTCGCCCGTGAGTGCGTTGCACTCGGACTCGCGAAATGGAAGAAATTCGAACATGGAAAAAAGAAAACCGGCGGCAAGGGTGATGGCCTGAAGATGGACATTGATAGTCCGGATCTCGTCGCCCGCTATCTCGCATGCACGTTGGACATTGACGGTTTGGGTACGACACCAGATTGGATGAAAGCGCGACTGGAGGCAGTTGGCATTCGCAGTATTAATCTCCCGGTCGATATCACGAACTACGTGATGATGGAGATGGGCGTACCAATGCACAGCTTCGACGCTGGCGACATTAAAGGCACCGTCCACATGCGTCTCAGCAAGAAAGGTGAGCACATAACAACGCTCGACGATGAAAAGCGTGCACTGCCAGCAGACTGTCTGGTACTCACTGATGACGACGGAATTTTTGATCTTGTCGGCATCATGGGAGGTCTACGCAGCAGTACCAAAGAATCGACGAAGACGATTTATCTCCATGCTCTCTCGCTGGATTCTGCGACCATTCGTCGCGCCATCACCGGTGCAAACATCCGCACTGATGCTGCGACGATCTATGAAAAAGGCGTCCCACCCGTAACAACAGAGCGAGGATTCTTCCGTGCACTGGAGCTCTTCTTGGAGCTTGTACCGGGAGCAAAACTGATCTCCGCTATTGAAGATAAAGGATCAAACGGGAAAGCCCCCACGATCAACATTTCTGCCGATGAGATTCGTGAAACACTGGGACTCGACATCAAAGATACGGAGATCGTGAAGATCCTCGAGACGCTGGAATGCGAGGTGAAGAAAGAGAAGAAAGCGCTGACCATCACTCCGCCATTGCATCGCCTCCGCGACATCGCCGGTCCGCATGACATTGTCGAAGAAGTCGGCCGCATCCACGGGTTCAACTACGTTCCAAGCGTGATGCCCGTTGCCCCTCTCCAACTGCCGGAGCGCGACCGCCGTGTGCACGATATGCGCGAAGGTCTACGCAATGCAGGATTTGTCGAAACCGTTCCGCTTTCATTCGTCAGTCCAAACCTGATGCAGAAGTGCAATCTTGAGTCTTCAACTGCTATCCACGTAAAGAACCCGATCGGTGAAGAAACATCGCTCCTCCAGACCGATGTCATCCCTGCACTCCTTGCACATGCAGAGACCATGCTGCCGCGCGTATCCGATGCACTCAGCACGTTCCAGATTGGTAATGTGTTCAATGCACAAGGACAGGAGAAGCGAATGCTCGGGCTACTGCACTGCGCCAAACATGAAACCGGCCTGACCGACGATCCATTCCTTCAGTTAAAAGCAGATCTGCTCTCAGCTCTCCGACGTGCAGGCTACGACGCCCATGTCGAAGAGGAGTCCGCTGCACTGCCGATGGCTCATCCTGGACGTACCGCTGCGGTCTTGATGGGGAAACAATTGATCGGCGCCTGCTACGAAGTACATCCATTGGTGCGCAGCGCATTTGATCTGCCTCATCGTGCGGCTGCTGCGTCGATTGACCTGAACGCGCTGTTAAAATTCCCAGTCACACCGGTTCAACTCCAGCCGCTTTCAACCTTCCCCGCCATCACCTACGACGTAACCGTGAAGCGAACAGTCAGCGATCAACTGGGATCGTTGATGAAAAAACTCCGCACCGGAAGTGAACTGTTAGAAGATGTATCCGTGCACGATCTATATGCCGGAAAACCGCTGAGCGCCGGTGAATACAATCTGACGCTGCGCTTTGTGTATCGCGCTGCTGACCGCACTCTGACCGAAGGAGAAGTAAAGAGTGAACATGCAAAGATGGCTGCATTGCTGTCCTGAGTCAATCGATAATATCGAAGGAAGCTCGTATTGTTCGCGATAATTTCTCTCTCTTCTAGCCATGCTCTCCCCTCGCCTCTTCATCGCTGCACTTGCCGCAGGGTCTTCCGTCCTCGTATTTTCACAGCTCACTGCGCAAGTCGGCGACTATGACGCATGGTATTCAGATTGGCTGGAAGGCTGGAGTGCGAGCAGCGACCCATATATGAGCGACCCATATATGAATGAAAGTGAGCCGGCAATGGAAGGATATAACTATAGCTCTGGAGGTGGTGATTCTGGTGGAGGTGGTGACACTGGTGGAGATAGGCAGCTATGTCCCCGCATCAACAATGATTGCCAACTACTTCACATAGGAGACAGATGCCACACAGATGCCACAGTGGCAATAAGATGTGTAGACGATAACGGCTTCCCTAATGTTGTATGCAATCTACCTAACGGCACCTCTTGCCAATGGGGAGCAGATAGAGGTAGATGTGAAAATGGATCGTGTATACGAGTGAATGCTTCCTCCTCATCTAGTAATCAGGCATCTTGTGGACGGGCTTTATGGGGGTGGGGATCGTGCAATATGGGCGCCTGCGCCAATGGCATGACATGCAATGCTACAACATGCACCTGTTCGTCGTCTTCAACATCTTCATCATCGTCCTCCTCTATTGCCGACTGCGGTTGGGCAAACGGCTGGAATTGTACAGGAGGAAATTGCGCTGCCGGCACGGCATGCCGAATCAAAAGAATTGGAACAACTGACGTTTGCGGCTGTCATCCATCAATCACAACATCCTCTTCGTCTTCCTCATCATTTACAGCTCCGTGCTCAAGAATAAACGGACTGTGCACGAGTAACGGCCTGGGAAGCTGCCCGAGCGGTTATACATGTGGTGGGGTCGTTCATACTAATGGTCAACCCGGCTGCGGTTGTGTCCCTGCGGGTTATTGAGAGGCGTGCTATAATCGGCATCTATGTCGATCGTCACCAAGACCGGAGACAAAGGCGAGACAGGATTGTTTGGCGGACAGCGTGTCCGCAAAGATGACGTGCGTATTGAAGCAATTGGAACCATCGACGAATTAAACGCGTTACTAAGCATCCCTACAGATGAAATCGACCTCCCCCTCTCGATTGTCGAACGCATCGGACGCATCCAAAACCTTCTTTTTACAGCAGGAGCTGATCTCGCAACACCGCGGCAAGACAATAAAGCGGTAGTCCCGCGAATCGAAGCGCATCACATTGAGGAGCTAGACCAGTGGATTACAGAGCTGGAGGCCACTCCTCTTCCCCCGTATTTCGTCCTGCCGGGAGGCAGCCGGGCAGCATCGTATATACATACCGCACGGGCGGTGTGCCGCCGAGCGGAGCGCCTGGTTGTGTCCCTTTCTCATCAGGTGGACATCGGATTGCAGATCCAGATATTCCTGAATCGCCTCAGCGATTTCCTGTTTCTAGCCGCTTTGGAGGCAAATAGGGCTGCGAGAATCCGCGATATTCGAGTTTCGTACAGTTAACTGTGTCACATCCGCTTGACGGGTATCCCTTCTGTTCTGTAGCCTTCACCGGCTTTTTTCCTGTCACATATCATGCTTGGAAAGCTCAAATGGCGTCGGCGTCTGCGTAAACACGGATTCCTGTCCCGTATGGCGACAAAGGATGGCCGCCGCGTGCTGTCACGCCGCCGTTCTGCCGGAAGAAAGCGCCTAACGGTCCAGAAGAAGACGAAGTAAGCCTTTATAGCCCTAGAAGCTAGCAGCTAAAAGCTATAAGCTATTTCCCGATGCTTCGCTATCTCCACACCCTCTCGGCCGCACTGTTCTACATTCTGGCCGGGCTGTTTTTTCTGTTACTTGTTCTGGCCCGCAACAATGTACTGTCTGCGGCAAATACCCTGCTGAACATCGCAGATCTGCCGCTGCTGCTGGCCGGGCTGCTTTTTGGAGGCCTTAGCCTGTATCGCAGCATTCGGAAGGACGGAGACTTGTCACACGGACTTCTGGCAGGTATCGCTATCCCCCTCGTTATTCTCTTTGTCCTGCTGGCCATTGCAAACTTCATGCCAGCCTCCTGAAAGCTGACTCCTGATTCCCCCCTTCGTCTATGTACACCCTCGACACTCTCCCCTCCGGCCTCCGCGTCCTTACCGCCCCTGTACAAGGCACATCGGCCGTCACAGTGATGCTCTTTGCCGGCGCAGGTTCACGCTATGAAAAACAGAACGAACGCGGCATCAGCCACTTTTTGGAACATATGTTTTTTAAGGGTGGCATCAAGTACAAGACGACTGAGGAGGTCAGCGCAGCTATTGACGGTGTCGGTGGAGACTTCAACGCATTCACCGGTAAAGAGTATGCCGGTTACTACGTGAAATTGGCCGCGGAAAAGAAGGAGCTCGCATGCGATGTCCTCAGTGACATGATGCTTCACGCAAGTTTCCCCGCGGAGGAGATCGATAAAGAGCGTGGTGTGATTATGGAAGAAGAACGGATGTATCAGGACACGCCGATGTACCGTGCAGGATGGGATTTTGAAGAAGTACTCTTCGGCGATCATCCGCTCGGTTGGGACACCATCGGAACCGAGCAGGTCATTATGAGTGTGCAGCAGAGCGATTTCAAAAAGCATCGCGATGCGCTCTACACCGCAGCAAATACCGTCCTCGTGTTCTCCGGCAACATCACCCGCGATGAAGCGCTAGATCTTGCTCACCGATACTTTGAAGGACTGACCGGCTCCCAGAAGCAGACATTTGAAAAACTTGATAGGTACGGCGATAAGAAGATTTTCCTGCGTGACAAAAACACCGAGCAGGCTCACCTCGTCATCGGCGTTCCAGGCGTCTCGTCACAAGACAGTGAACACTTCCCGCACAAAATGTTGTCGATCATCCTCGGCGGTAACATGAGTTCCCGCATGTTCCTGCGCATTCGCGAGGCACGTGGACTTTGTTATTACATCTCGACCGAAACCGACAGCTACTTGGATGCAGGTGCCCTCTCCACTCGTGCGGGTATCGATCAGAATCGTCTGGACGTCGCAATCGAAGCGATCATTCATGAGTACGATGAAATCGCCAAGGGCGGCATCACCGACATCGAACTGGTTCGTGCGAAGGAATATCTGAAAGGCAAAATCACACTCGATATGGAAGACAGCGAAGAGCGCGCGCACTTTTACGGCAAGCAATGCCTGCTGTATCCCGGCGTCCGCGATGTACCCGAGTATTTCGGAAAAATCGATGCGGTGACGAAAGAGCAGGTTGATGTGCTGGCGAAAAAACTGCTGACCCGCGATGCGCTCCGATTGGTTGTCATCGGAAAAAATCTGAATGAAGCGCACCTGTCGGAATTGATGCAGAAGTAATACGGCGTATCTTTCTTGCCTAACGCACGTCACTCACGGAGAATAGGGTTAACATTCCCCCGTTTCTCATGCATCTTTCACGAATCATTGCCTCCGCATCCGTCGCTGCTGTCTGTCTGACATCGGCTGCGCCTGCGCTTGCAGCCACCTCCGACGATATTCTTGCCGAACAGAAAGCCTTTAAAGCCGCCGAACTCTGCGAAGGACGAAATGAACGCGATCAGGGTCGCTGCATTGGCGACGCAATCAAGCGCATGAAAGCTCTGCTGAAAGATTTCAATGACGCACTAAGCGAAGAGCGCGCAGCTTGGTACAAAGAAAACGCAGCACTTGGTACGGGCAGCGAGTATCAGGCCGCCTTGCGTGCGTATCTGGATGGCATCAATACGAAGCGCAAACAGTTCCGCCAGCAGCAGCAGGATATCGAAAAGATGTTCTACGCCGAACGTAAAACCGTCCGCGAGAACGCACCGGTCGAAAAGAAGACCTATACCCGCAAAATCACCTCGGCAGATATGGAGGAAGCCAAGAAAAAGTGCGCAAAGCAGACCGACGCCAGCGGCCTGCGTGTCTGCCTCCGCCAGCAATTGAAGCTGATTGATCCTACAACCCGCCAGTTGAATATCAGCCCAGCCGGCAGCAGAACACGCTGATTTGATCTTGCCTTCATGTAGCCTTTTGCGCACAATGCGCCCCCTCTTCCCGAATTCTCCTTCCTAGCTCCTCCATCTCGTTCCTATGGAAAAGACTCTCATTCTCCTGAAACCCGACGCAGTGACGAACCGTGTCTGCGGCAACGTCATTAACCGCTTCGAACAAGCCGGATTTACCATCCGCGGCTGCAAAATGATGCACCTTAGCAGCGAGATCCTGCGAGAACACTACGCGCACATCGCCGATAAGCCGTTCTACCCAGAGGTAGAGAAGTTCATGCAGAGCGCACCGGTGATTGCCATGGTGCTGGAAGGCGATGACATCATCGCCAAGATGCGCGAGATGCTCGGCGTCACCGATTCACTCCAAGCCGCACCGGGAACCATCCGCGCAGACCTCGGCAGCAAAGAGGAGGGCAAGAGCAAGATGGTCAACATCGCTCACGCATCCGATAGCCCAGAAGCTGCTGATGCCGAAGTGAAGCGCTTCTTCCGCGAGGAGGAG
>CAZUVN010000039.1:8732-10614 GCA_964623835.1 uncultured Candidatus Peribacteria bacterium | reverse complement strand
TTCTTTTGGGCAAGCAAAAGAAATGGCCTCTGTGAAGCAACTTGCACACCAGCCAAACAGGCATAACATTCTCCTATGGGAAAAGAGATCAATGTATTGGCCTTGATACGAGGAGAAGAGCGATATGTGTTTCTGTACGATAATGAAAGTGCCGAACAGACATTACGGGTTATGGGCGAATATGCGGCTGATCCGGACTTATCTTTTTCGTGGTATGACGCCGCAGTGATGAGTCAGCGTATTGCACAGATGCGTGGTGATCATCAACAAGCAACACGTCAACAGGCCTACGATGCGTTACGTCGGCCGCATCGGCGCGATCAATAAGCCAACGATCCGTCGTTCTCGATAAATCGCATCTCGACATCGAGCGGTTCTTTGATGGCATGCTTCACATCATCGACGATTTTCTTGGCATCTTCATACGTCGCTTCGCCGATGTTCAGCAGGAAGTTTGCGTGTTTCTCGGCAATCTGCACGCCGCCGACCGTGTGGCCACGCAGTCCTGCCGCATCAATCAGCTTCCATGCAGGAGTGCCGCCAACCGCTTTAAAGCATGAGCCAGCGGTTTTAACGTGTGGTTGAGTTTCGATGCGCTTCTGGAGCAATGCCTGAATGTCCTTTTCAATATCTGCCTGCGGTCGTGAGGGAATTTCCATCGTCACATCCCAGATGATCGGCGCGTGTTCGGGGCCGTGCTTAAAGCGGCTCTCGCGGTAGCCGAAATCACATTCCTCTTTTTTGAACGTTTTCCATTCGCCCTCCATAAAGACCGTGACATCGCGAATGTAGGTATCAATCCAGATGCCTGCTGGCCCCTGTCCGGCATTGCCGAATACAGCTCCACCGACGGTCCCGAGAATGCCGGTCAGTGGCGATACATCGAGGTTTTGCTTCGCAAGTTCGTTGATGAGCATCGGCAGATTTTTCCCGGTTTCGACTTGGACCAAATTGCCATCAACGTAGATCTTGTCTGCTTTGATGCGTACGACCAGAGCTTCAATCACGCCATTGGCAAAGACCGTATTACTTCCGCCTCCAAGTACAATCAATGGTACGCCTTCTTCTTTGCAGAAACCGTATGCTGCTTCGACATCATCGGTTGTCGCCAGTTCGGCGTAGTACCGTGCGGTTCCACCAATGCGCATGGTGGTTTTGCCGGCTAACGGAATCATCTCTTGAATCATGGAGTATTAGTATACGTTAAACCCACGATAGGTGGTTGCGAAATTGTTATATTGTTAAATTGTTAGTGCAACTGGAGAAATCGCACGAATCGCTTGCGAACAATATAGCAATGTAACAATTTGAACGAATCAAATGACACACTTGGTAAATGTCATTTCTTGCCTACTAGGTTTGCAGCCTTCTCCATCATATCTACTAGTTTTTCTCCCTTCGGCTTTTTCTGCCCCTTCATCATGGAGACGACCAGTACCAGCAGGAAGAAGACCGAGCCGACCACCGTACCGAGCTCTTTGTAGCCGAGCGGAAATTGCACGGCGAGTAATCCGAGTTGAATGAGCGCGAAGCCGGTGACACCTCCAAGGACACCAGCGACAATCGATACCAGCACCAAGTTTGCACGGTTCTCTTGGCTGTCCTGGGGTGCCGATGCAAGGCCGGTCAGCAATTCGGAATCCACAACAATGGGGGCTTTGCCCCACGTCTTCAGCAAGTTCGTTACTTTGCGCTGTAGAATGAGCGCGACGAATGCCTGAAAGGGGACGACGGTTTTTCCTTCAATCACCGCTTTGCCGCTTTCGGGTTTAAAGTGCACTTCGAGTTCGCCGTTCTGAGGAGTGTCGGACATGGAGAGAGTGTATCACATCTTCGCCGATGTCAGCCTTTTCATCGTCTCCTGCTTTCCGAGTACTTCCGC
>CAZUVN010000039.1:0-8632 GCA_964623835.1 uncultured Candidatus Peribacteria bacterium | reverse complement strand
GTTAATTTCCGCATCCACTGGCCCTGCAACCAATCCAATTTTTCGAGATCAAAAATCGCGCCGGACTTCTGCACTCGGTCGATGGTGAACTGGTCGATCAGATCGTTCATCGTAAAAATTTCTTGTGTCGTGCCGCCGTTCCACCCCAGCATCGCGAGGAAGTTGATCATCGCTTCGGGCAGGTAACCTTTCTCGATATATTCCTCAACTGACACGGAGTTTTGGCGCTTGCTGAGCTTGGTCTTATCTTTGTTCAGCAGCAGGGGAACGTGTGCGTAGCGCGGTGGTGTCCATCCGAGCATCTCAAACAGCACGAGATGTTTCGGCAAACTCGGGAGCCATTCTTCGCCGCGAATTACCATATCAATCTCCATTAGGTGATCATCGACGACGTGTGCCATGTGATACGTCGGGAAGCCGTCACTCTTCAGCAGTACCTGATCATCAATAGTTTTTCCGGCAAAGCTCACAGTGCCGCGAATATCATCATCAAAACTGATCGTGCGATCGTGCGGCATCTTCATGCGGATCACGTGCTTCTCACAGTCTGCAATACGTTGCTGCACCGCTGCGGCATCTAGATGCAGACAGTGCCGGTCGTACATCGGGGCCTGCTTCATTGCCTGCTGCTTATTGCGCATCTCCTCCAGCCGCTCTGGAGTGCAGAAGCAGGGATACGCGTGACCGTCGGCAATCAACTTGTCGACGTATTCACGATAGATGTGCAGACGCTCTGACTGCTTGTACGGGCCCTTCGCACCCTGCTGAGTGATCTGGCCATCCACCATCACCACTCCTTCGTCAGGGTCAATTCCAGCCCAATGCAGCCCCTTCAAAATGATGTCGACCGCTCCTTCTACCTCACGAGCTTGATCGGTGTCTTCGATGCGCAGGAGGAATTTCCCCTCAGTCTGTCGAGCGATCAAGTATCCGTACAGCGCCGTGCGGAGTCCGCCGACGTGGAGGGAGCCTGTAGGGGAGGGGGCAAATCTTGTACGCATGGAACTGCAGTATACAGCACTTATCTGAGGAAAAGATGTAGAGGATATAGACGAAAAAGAAGATGTAGAAAAGATATCCCTCTACATCCTCTCAATCTTTTATATCTTCTAAATCCTCAATTCGCCACCTCCACCGTCATCGTCACGTCATCAACCGGCATATCCTGCCCGCCAGTCTGAACGTTGCTGATTGCATCGACGATGTCCATGCCTTCAACAACCTGTCCAAAGACCGTGTGACGTCCATCGAGCCAAGGCGTTGCTTCCGCCGTGACAATAAAGAACTGGCTGCCGTTCGTGTTTGGTCCACGGTTGGCCATTGCAAGGGCGCCGCGTACCAACTTGTAATCATTGATTTCATCTTCGAACATCGGGCCGAAGATGCTGCCGCCGCCTGTTCCGTTTCCTTCCGGATCGCCACCCTGAATCATGAAGCCGGGGATGACGCGGTGGAACTTGAGTCCGTTATAGAATCCCATCTGGCTGAGAACGACGAAGTTCGTGACGGTCTTGGGAGCCGCATCCGCATCGAGTTCGATCTTCACGTCACCCATCGATGTCTTGATGGTGACCATGTGCTTGCCCGAGAGCAGTTGGCCGTCGAAGCCAACCGGTTCGTCTGCTGCCTGTCCGCCGTCGGTCTGATCTGTATTGTTCATGGATGAGTCATTGGAGTAAGGGTCAACGGGAGTCTCTGTGCCGCCGGTGCAACCGACTAGGAGTGCTAATGCAAAAAGAGGAATGAGGAATTTGTACATAGTGGGAAGACGTTAGTGACTTGGCGTGTGCTTCGCAACACACTCGGCGAGAATTTTCCCAATTCGTCCAGCGGCGTCTGGGTGGTGTAATAGACGGATACTTCGCGAGATTTCGCTTCTCTGTTCAGGATTTTTGGTTAAATCTCCAATCACTTCACTCAAACCGGGGTTCAAATGCGCCTGTAACAAGAGGATGCATCCACCGTTCTCTTGTGCCCCAATCGCATTAAGAACTTGATGATTATTCGCCAATCCTTCAATTGGCACAAGTACCGTGGCGATTCCATTGGCAGCTAACTCGCCGATGCTTCCCGCTCCGGCGCGGCTTAATGCGATGTCTGCAGTCGCATACAGATGCGGTAATTCATCGTGAACAAATTCTTTTTGCCAGTATCCTTCACGGTTAATCGACGTTTTCTTTCCTCTGCCAGTGAGATGAATGATGTCGACGAGTTGTAGGAGATCATCAATCTGTGTTGTCACCGCATCGTTCAGTGCTTGTGCACCTTGGCTGCCGCCGATAACGAGAAGGATCGGACGTTTGCCGGAGAGACCGGTGATGCGGAGGCCTTCGGATCGAGATCCATCAGTGATATGAGGGCGGATGGGATTGCCGGTGACGAAGAGTTTCGAGAACGCAAGTCTCGAGTTGAGAGTTTTTGTTCTCGTGACTCGTGACTCGTGACTCGTGATTTCTTTATTAGGAAACCCTAAACAAATTTTTATTGCCCATTTCACTACTAATCTGTTCGCTCGTCCCATCACCGCATCAGACTCATGAAGAACAATCGGAATGTGCTTTCGATGCGCAACGAAGCAGAGGGGAATGCTGACCACTCCTCCTTTGCTGAAGACTGCATCAGGTTTGAATACATCGATGATCGCTCGCGCTTCACGAATACTTCGAAGTAATTTTAATGGATGGCGCAGTGGGTGACGAGGAAGCGATAGCGGCTGAAATCGCACTCCTTCTTTTTTCAGGAATGATGCATCGTCGCTCGTCTCCGAACAGACGAAGAGACTCTCAGTCCGCGAATCAATAACGCGCACAGCTTTCTCCACTGCAACAAGCGGTGCCAAGTGTCCTGCCGATGAACCGCTGACGTATAGGATGCGCATATCGATAATCAGAGTAACAGCATACCGAACATGAAAGAATCCCATCTTTTGCTGTTTTTGGTATCCCAGAGGCATTTTGTGACATCTTGTCGACGGACATATCGGGGGATAGCATCAGATTCATGAGCACTCTTGAATTCCCAGCCAATGTAGATCTGCTTCATGCGCATGAACTGCCGCGCAATAACAATCTTTCCAAAGAACAGGTGACGAAGGTGACGGGATGGATAGAGGGAGTGAGAGAGAAGATGGATACACCGTCGATGTCATTACTTGGTGTACTGATGGCATACAGAGGGCCAGCCACATTCAAGCCACAGCAAATGCAAGACATAGCAGCGCATTTAGAGCACTTAAGCACCGTTAATGAAGATCTATACGAAGCGCGCGTCGAAGCATTGCGTCATTTCCGTGTCTTAAGACCTGCGGATGACGCCGGCATTCACACCTTTGAGCAATTTGAAGGTGTTGATGCAGTCACTGCTATGAAGGCGAGAGAGTATAGAGATTTTAATTGGGAGCCGATTTTAGGTCTGACTCATCCAGGAAAGTTAGCGGTCAATGCAGGAATTGGTGCAATTGTGGTGTGGGTTTTGTGTGCCGCTTCTTTAGTGGTCGGCATGCGCAATGGAGAGAGACGAGAGTGGCTTCGTCAGCAGGAAAGACAAGTTGCAGCAGTGCCTATGCCAATGGATGCTGAAGATCCAGAGAAAGACGAGGCAGCGGTCATCGAGTAATTGGTCTACGCCCTTCTTAGCCGCGATACAGTCGGCATCCGTCGCTTTGGACGCCGTTCGGTAATGGCGGTCTCTGTCGAATACGAAGAAATGTTCAGCAGAATTCCCACACCAATCAGTGTCGAAAGTAATGACGATCCTCCCGCGCTAATGAATGGCAGGGTCAGACCGGTCAGCGGGAACAAGCTCAAGTTCACGAAGATATTGATAATGCTCTGCCATGCAAGCCACGTGGTGATGCCGGTCGCAACCAGGAAGCCGAAACGATCTGGTGCTTCAAGGGCAATGCGGTATCCGCGGTAAATAAGAATGCAGTACAT
The DNA here is from genome assembly GCA_964623835.1 of uncultured Candidatus Peribacteria bacterium. GTDB lineage: Bacteria > Patescibacteriota > Gracilibacteria > Peribacterales > Peribacteraceae > JAKQEM01. The sequence goes on along the minus strand of CAZUVN010000039.1, from coordinate 4,697 downwards.
CGAGAGGATAATCAGCAATCGGAAGAAGCCGAGTTCCTCCGCCATCGCGGAGAAGATCATGTCGGCCTGCACTTCTGGCAAGTAGCCGAACTTCTGAATCGATTTTCCGTATCCAACACCGAATGGGCCGCCACTACCAATAGCGATAATCGCCTGAATAATTTGATAACCCGCACCTTCACGAATGCTCGGATCCTCCGGATTCAGCAACAACGTGAAGAACGCATCAAAGCGACTGCGCACATACTCCTTACTCATGATGACCGGAATACCGAGCACACCTGCCAGCGTTCCGCCGAGCATCAAATGAAAAATATTTCCTCCAGCAACGAAGAACATCGTGATGGCGATACCGGAAAGCACAATGAATCCTCCGAGGTCCGGCTGAATGGCAACGAGCAATGTTGAGAGAACGAGCAGCGTCACAAACGGAATGAATCCTTCTTTGAATGTCCCAACTAGCTGCTCACGTTTCTGCAGCCAAAGAGCAAGGTAGAAGATCATGCTCAGTTTGAGGAATTCCGATGGCTGGAGCGAGAATCCAAAGAGTTGCAGCCAGCTGTGCGCCGTACCGTAGTCATTTCCAAGTCCCGGAATGAAGACGAGGAGCAGAAGGAAGATGGTGACGCCGAAGAGAATCGGTGCGAGCTTTTCCCACAAGCGATACGGAGTAATGGCAGCGACAAGCATCATCAAGATACCGGCGAAGACGTGAATGGAGCTGCGCCACAAAAAGTACGAATTGCTGGGTGCATCCATCAATCCTTTTTCCATCAAACGCTCCGTCAGCTTGTAGCTTTCGAAGACGCTGACAGATGCGATCATCGCCAGTCCGAACAACGTCAGACCAATCGCGACGCCCATCAAGAGGAGGTCCATGCGGCGGAACATGGGTGTTAGCTTATAGCTTCCAGCGTCTAGCTTCTAGGAAAATGTTCCCCTCATCTCGAAAAAAGCTAAGCTAAGATCGTGTTGTTCTTCAGCCTTGTTGCCATTGGCTCACTTGTATTGAGCTTCATCGCCAAAGTTCTCGCCGATGTGTTTTTAACCGATCGCATTGCGATTATCGGTGAATTTGCAGGGCTCCAATATGTCTTAAACCCCGGTGTGGCATTTGGCTTACGGCTGCCATCGGGCATTCAAGAGGCGGTGATTATCGTCGCGCTCATTCTTGTTATCATCGTTGCCTATCGCTCAGAGCCGACTCCGCTGAATCGGTGGGGATTCGGCCTTATTGCCGGCGGAGCGCTCGGGAATATCATTGATCGTCTTCCGGACGGGTTCGTGACCGATTTCTTCCAAATTGGCTCATTTCCTGTCTTTAACGTTGCGGATAGCTGTATTACGGTCGGTGTGGGGTTGCTGCTTGTCGAATCACTGTTTTTTAATCGGAATCATCACTCATAGAACGAGTTCGCTTGCGGGGTGAAAGAAAGTTGTTAAGATTCCTTGTCCGCTTGTGATTTACTTTTATGTCTTCATCGGCTCTTTTGTCGGCATTCTGCTGCTTGCAGGATTCCGGATCGTTCTACGACAGCGGTCGGTTCGTCGTTTCGTGCGATCAGTCAGCCAGCGATTTGAATCAGTGGAGGCGCGCGGTGCAGCAATTGTCGATGAAACACCCGTAGAGAAGCCACGGAAAAATCCACGCACATCCGCAATCGAGATGCAGCAAGTACGTACGTTAGTCACGAATGCAGACAAGGCATGGAAGCAGGGGAAGGTGGAAGAGGTGGAGCGCCTGCTGATTCAGGCGTTGACCATCCATCCTCATGACATCGAGGTACAGGCGCAGTTGGCAAAGTTGTATTTGACCTCCGAGCGCGAGAACAAAGCGGAGGCGATGTATCGTGAGTTACTTCAGCAGCGCGATGATGTGTCGTTCCATGCGAACCTTGGTCTTGCGTATTATCGACAGGAGAAATTTTTAGAAGCATGCCAGGCGTATCAGGAAGCGCTGAATCGTGATCCGAAAAATCCAGATCGCTCATCTGCTCTCGGTCGTGCCTGTATTGCGGCACGCAGGTTTGATGACGCGGCACCGTTGCTCGAAAAGGCATCGCAATTCCTTACGCGCGATACGGAGCTTCTGCATCTGCTTGCGGAATGTTATCTCCAGCTCGGTGAGCGCGAGCAGGCCGAAGAGGCCTATCGTCGTATCAACAAACTGGAGCCGTACAATGAGGATGTAAAGGCGAAGATTGCTGCTATTAAAGAGCCTGCACCAACTGTGATAGAGCAAAACTGAATTTCGAAAGGACACAAGGACACATACTCCAAGGATACAAAGAAATACCAATACCTAAGATCCAATATTTTCTGATAATTATTTCTATTGAGATTTCTTTGGACGACTTGTTGGTTGCATCCTTGTGTCCTTAGTATTCCTGCACTTCAACCGTAACATCCCCATGTACTTCACTCTGGCAACTCAGACGTTCGGGGTCATTCACAATGCCCATGTTTTCCTCGCGGTCGTTGCGGGGGCTCAGGTTTTCCATTCCCTCTTTCACCTTGCACATGCAGGTGGTGCAGAAGCCGTTGCCGCCGCACGCATGTTCCATCGGAATCCCATTATCGAGTGCGATATGCAGAATCACCTCGCCGTCCTGGGCTTCCACTTTGGTTACTTGGCCGTTTTGCTGAATAAAGGTGACTGTAGGCACCGCGGCAGAATATCGAATATGGAATGCGGAATATAGAGAATTTGACGAAGTTTTAGATGCGGCGGATGATAGGTTTTGCTGTTCCCTTACATTATTGCCCAATGGAGAAGAACGATGATCAGGTCTGCGTGGTTCGATGAGGCGCGTCCTCGTGCCTCTGACAAAAAGCGTTCATGGATGGCAAATCTCGCTGTTGCCGGAATTGTTGTGTTCTGCGCCTTTGAGACATTTCTTGAGAGTGGATACTCCGCATCCGGCGCAGTTCTTGGCACGATCATCTTCTGCATTGTTGCTGGACTGACAGTCTGGCTGCGCTGCCGCTGAAGATAGATGCGGAACAGTTTTCTTCGAGCCTATGCCATCGCGCATGGGCTCTTTTTTGGTATACTGCTGCTCTCCCATGACACCCCTTCTTGCCATCACCGATCTCCACGTTTCCGTCGAAGATACGCCCATTGTTCGCGGGCTGAATCTTGTGATGAATGAAGGAGAAGTACATGCGATCATGGGGCCTAACGGCTCCGGCAAATCGACTTTGGTGAATGCACTGATGGGTCATCCGAAGTATCAGATCACAGCGGGGTCCGTCATGTTCAAAGGCCAAGACCTTCTTGCGATGGAAGTTCATGAGCGATCGCAGTCAGGATTGTTTTTGGCGTTCCAGTATCCAAAGGAAATTGCCGGCGTCACACTCAGAAGTTTTTTACTCGCGGCACATCGTGCGCATGCCGAACACGATTCCTCCATCAAACGATTGTCTCCTCTGCAGTTTCAGGAACACCTCACAACGTTGATGAAGAATCTTCATATGGATCCTGCATTCGCCGAGCGTTTTATCAACAAAGGATTCTCGGGAGGGGAGAAGAAGAAGGCGGAAATTTTGCAGATGGCCGTGCTAAATCCGGCACTCGCATTGATGGATGAAACGGATTCGGGGTTGGATGTTGATGCGCTGAAAATTGTGTGTGACGGTGTGAATGCCTTGCGGCAAGATGCACATTTCTCTGCCTTAATTGTGACGCATTACGCACGTATTCTCGATTACATCACACCCGATCGGGTGCACGTGATGGTGAATGGAGCGATTGTGCGGAGCGGTGGTCCTGAGTTTGCAAAGCAGTTGGAGAAAGAGGGCTACGCAGCGTACGGCGTGAAAGAGTAAACGTACTATCATCATTCGAACGGTTTCACTACGACAGCTGCGTTACTTTTTAGTCGTTTCCGCGTATACTTTTCCGTACTCCTTCCATTCATTTTTTATGGCCAACGAATCATCAACACCCGTGTGGGTTATCCTTACTGCCGTCGCTATCGGCGGCGTATTTTACATCGGCGGTAAAAATATTGAGGCAAGCCCCGAGCCTCCGCAATACGCGAGTATCACGGTTTCCGGTGACGGTCGCGCTTTTGCATCGCCTGACATCGCGCAGATCAACGTCGGCGTGCAGACCGGACGACAAGCGACAGCCAGTGCAGCGATGGAAAAATTGAAGACGTCGATGGACGCGGTGATTGCCGCGGTGAAGGCACAGGGCATTGATGAGAAAGACATCAAGACCCAGAGTTTCTGGCTGAACCCGGTTTACGACTATGCGAATGGTCGGCAGATTCCGCAGGGCTTTGAGGCAAGCCAAAGCTTAAGCATCAAAGTTCGCGATCTTGATAAGACGTCAGACGTGCTTGGTGCTGCAACGAATGCCGGTGCGAACCAGGCAGGCGGCGTAACGTTCACCGTTGATGATCCGGATGCCAAGCAGGCTGAGGCACGACAGGAGGCTATTAAAGAGGCACAGCAGAAGGCTCAGATCCTTGCGCAGCAGTTGGGTGTGAAGCTCGGTAAAATACTGAACTTTAGCGAAGGCTACGGCGGTTACCCCACTCCGATGTACTACGGCCGCGAGGCGTACGGTATCGGTGGTGCCATGGATGCGGCCGCTCAATCGGTGCCATTGCCGGTCGGCGAGCAAGAGGTGAACATCAATGTGTCTATCACGTACGAACTCGAGTAATAAAAAAAGGCCCCCGGCCTCA
>CAZUVN010000038.1:2337-10641 GCA_964623835.1 uncultured Candidatus Peribacteria bacterium | reverse complement strand
CATGGAACGGCTCTACTTGAATCACAACCGTACGACGTCCGCGTGGCAGCATCTTCACTTCGGCAACACCATTCTTGAAGTCGAGGGACGAAAGAACGGGAGGATCAAACTCTGCTTCGCCATAAGCTGTGCGCAGGTACACATCTTTCTTCAGTGCGGATTCACTGGCGGTGCGACCGTCCTTGTCGAGCAACGTGATACGCAGGGTCATCCATGTGCGGCCGTCAAAACGTGCGGCATGCTGCAGGTCGACACCGGCGACCGCCTCGGATGAAGGCACAACGAGTACGGGGGCATTCTCCTTTGGAGGAGTCGGCGTATCAGCGGCGACAGTCTGTGTCTGTTGAACGACAACCGGCGCAACGGACGAGCTCGATGCAACTGCTACGGGTGTCGGCGTGACAGATGAGCGCGATGCTGCTGCAACTGTGGTTCCACGAGCGGCAACACGCTGTGCGCGACGCTCGGCAACCGTAAGAACGGTACGACGTGCTCTAGAGGATGCTTGCGTAATAGTTTTACCTGCACCTTCTTTAAGCGTCGGCTTTGGGTGGTTCGCCTGAATGTACAGCATCGGATTGACTGTGAGCTTCGTTGCCTCACTCTGGTTTAGTCCTTTATTGATCGCCGTGTACGAATTCAGCCCTGCGTTCAGTGCATCGCTGTAACTGAATGCCCAGTAGGGATGCCATGGAGCGGTATCGCGGTCGATCTGGAAGTGCAGATGCGGCCCCGAGGCGGAACCCGTCTTACCGGAGAGTCCAATTTCCTGACCCTTCTGTACAACATCGCCGACTTCGACGAACTGCGCACTCATGTGTGCATAACCGGAGTGCAGCACGGTCTCGACCTGAGGAGTGTCCGGATCCGGCATGTGCGGATGGCGAATGACAATAAAGAGTCCGAATCCACTCTTGTCGTTATCGACACGAGTCACGATACCGTTCGCAATCGCGCGAACCGGAGTTCCCTCAGGAACGCGGATATCAGTACCAATGTGGCTTCCATCACCCTCGGCACCTGTGTCGTATGATCCCATATGTCCAACTGAATAGACGTCACCGGCAGGCGCATGATCGAAATCCTTTTTTTGCTCGCTCTGCTTGTACGCAGGAAGCGGAATAAGAAGATCTTTTGGAACCTGACGATACGTGTTTGCTTCGCCGTCACCACCGTACGTCGACCAGCGGGTGTAATCGGGAACGAACGCAATAGGCGGAACCGTTCCGGTATAGGTCACCAGACTGTCATCGTACTGACCGAGTGCAGCCTTCCAGAACGCATACCACCCGTGCTGCCCCATCATGTTTCCCGATACAAACGCCGTCAGCGAGAACACGGCGATGAGAAACGAGGATTTTTGCTTCATAAACTTAATCGCCTGCTTCGGCGGATCCTTCCGGCGACGGATGACTTTCCGGGCAAATCCGGCTTTCTTTGCCGACTGCAGACGCATACGCTTCATACGGGTTTGGGTGTGAATGTTCACTAACTATAGTATCATTTTTACTTAAAATTGTCAATGATAGACCACGTTCAAATTCCTCTGTCTGATGCCAAAAAAACGGCTTCCTGCGGCCATTCTCTGGCATCAACCCTGTACGGCTTTCCGGTCGATCTCCATCTGTCCGGACCGCTCGGCGCGGGCAAGACAACCTTCGTACAGGGGCTGGCAAAAGGACTTGGAATCGGCGATGCCGTTCTGAGCCCCACCTATGCTCTGGAACAGCGATATACGACCAGCCAAGGCATTCCCTTTGTTCATATCGATCTCTATCGGATTGACGTAAAACGCTGCAGCGAGCTTCTAGCCGCGAGCGACGATCACGAAGGAATCCGCTGCATTGAATGGGCTGATCGACTCGAGTCCGCCGTACCTGATGTTCCGCGAATTTCCATCGAACTCAGTGAACGTGGTGATGGCCGACTGTGCTCAATCGATTTTGACGATGTTCCTCTACCGACAGTCGAGCAAATTGAACTCTGGCAGGAAATGGTGCGACTTCCTCCACATATAATCGCACACTGTCGCGGTGTCGCGGAGATGGGAAAACGCATTGCAGAGCATCTTTCATCAAACGGAATAATTGTTCGGCCGACTGCTATTGAACGAGCAGCCCTTGTCCATGACCTTCTGCGATTTGTCGATTTTAAGAACAGTCCCAATCAAGGATTTTCCGATTCGCCGGAAGACATTGCTCACTGGCAGATGATTGCCGGCAACTTCCCCGGTATGAAGCACGAAGAAGCATGCGCGACGTTCTTACGAGAAAAAGGATTTGATGCCCTCGCATCGATTGTCGAAGTTCATGGCTTGCGGCTGCCGTCTCCCGAGCGCGTTACCATAGAACAAAAGGTACTGTTTTATGCCGATAAAAGAGTAGCGATCGATAAAGTGGTAAGTGTGGAAGAGCGTTTTCAGGATTTTCGAAACCGCTACAACAAAGGGGACGCGACACCCGAATCGATCGTCTGGTACACCGAAGCACTCGCGTTGGAAAAAGAGCTGTTTCCCGATGGGCCACCATTTTAAGAAGATACCCGCATCCAACTAGTATGCGCGTGCTAGGATATCTGTATGAAGCACCTGATCGCACTGGCAATCTTTCTCTTGCTGCCGACTGTAAGCTTGGCGCAAGGATCGGACGAGGCCCAATCGTTCGAAGCGCGTATTGATCGTATTATTGATGTGCCCTGCTCCGATGGATCGGACGGATGCCGAGATGTATTTCTGACTGGGATGAGCGGAAACTTTGATGGGCAAACATTTACGGTGCAAACAACGCCGCTCGACGCACTTGGCGGAGGAATGCCGGCATACGCAACCGGCGATTCGGTCATTGTGCAGACGCAATTGATCAACGGCGAGCAGCGATACTTTCTTTCTGACATCGTTCGTCGAGGCCCGATTTTATGGCTGACTATTGCTTTCATTGGCGCTGTCTGGCTGTTTGGCGGGCTGCGCGCACTACGGTCATTTGCCGGTATGGCCGTCAGTCTGGTGATTCTGCTCTTCTTCATGCTGCCGCGCATTCTTGCCGGCGATCCGCCGGTACTGATTGCACTGATCGGATCAGCCGTCATCATGATGATCACATTTTGGCTCAGCCATGGATGGAACAAAAAAAGTATCGCCGCATTGGCAGGAACATGTGCGAGCCTACTGTTAACTGCGATGTTGGCATGGATTGCATCGGTCTATGCGAAATTGGCCGGAACGGCCGATGAAGAAATATTCTTTCTTCTGTCCGATTATCCGTCTCTTGATACTACCGGCATCCTGCTCGCAGCCATTATCATTGGAACCCTCGGTGTGCTTGATGACGTGACCATCGCACAGTCTTCGGCAGTCTTTGAACTTCGTCACGCAAACCCTCGCTGGAATGCCAAGCAGCTGTATACCAGCGCTTTGCGAATTGGTTCCGACCACATTGCCGCCGCGGTGAACACGCTGATTCTGGCCTACGCGGGAACTGCGCTGCCACTACTCCTCCTTTTGGCCGGTGTGCAATCGGGCGAATCGATCTGGACGTTTTTGAACCGCGAAGCGATTGCGACGGAAATCGTCCGCACGTTAGTTGGATCGATTGGGTTACTTGCAGCGGTACCGCTGACAACGTGGATAGCGAGTGCAATGGCTGTAAAAGTCGATGCATCAAGTATGCATCAGCATGAAAATCACCATCATTAAAAGGTCATTGGTCATTAGTAATAGAAACGAGCACTTTGCACGCTTCTAATGACCAATGACTGTCAACTAATGACTATTAATGAAATACTATTGCATTAGCAAAAAGGATGCATTAGCATTGGCGCATGGAATTTGATGCATTCGTTCATATGCTGCGTAAAAACGGCTATCGCGATACACAACCGCGCAGGCTTGTACTTGAAGCATTGCATACGCTCAAACATCCGGCATCGCCGTACGATATTCAGGAATGGATTACGAAACGGCATAACTTGAATATCAGCCCCGTAACGGCATATCGGGTTATTGATCTCTTTGTGAAGCTTGGACTTGTGCATAAGCACCCGTGCGGTGGAGGGTTTATCCTCTGTTCCGACCCGACGTCGGACGGCCTGCATGGATACATGCACTGTCACGACTGCGGCACATCGGAGGAATTCGTCAGTAGCGAACTTGCCGGTGCCGTTCAGAAACAGTCATCAAAATTTTCCTTCAGAGCCGAGCGTCCGCTTTTGGAAATTCCCGGCGTCTGTCATTCCTGTGCCTCTCATTAATTTTTTCCTTCTGGATCATGAACTTCTCCCCTGCTCTCCTGACCATCGTAAGCGTACTCACTGTAAGCGCCGTGTCCCTATCCGGTGTCATTATTCTGCTGATGCACGATCGGCTGATGAAACTTGTTCTCCCTATTCTTGTCAGCGTGTCCGCTGGCGCACTTCTCGGCGATGTCTTCCTGCACATGCTTCCGGAAATGACGGAAGAAGGGCTCTCCGAATGGTCTTGGACCATGGTCTTGGTAGGTATCTTGGCTTCATTCGTACTGGAGAAATTCATCCACTGGCATCACTGCCATGTTGTGGAATGCGACGACCACCATCATCCGCTGGGCATTATGAACTTGGTCGGAGATTTCCTGCACAACGCTCTCGACGGTATTTTGATTGCAGGAAGCTTCCTGGTCAGCACGGAATTGGGAATCGCGACAACCTTTGCGGTTCTTCTTCACGAAATTCCACAGGAGATCGGCGATGTCGGCGTTCTGCTGTACAGCGGTTTCTCCAAGATGCGTACGCTCCTCTTCAATGTTGGAACTGCTCTTTCGGCTGTACTAGGTGCGGTCATTGTCTTGCTTCTTGATGCTCCGTCAGATCAAATCGGATCGTTCTTGGTTCCATTCGCCGCCGGTAACTTCTTGTACATCGCGGGGTCGGATCTCATTCCCGAACTGCACAAAGAAACCAACGTTGGAAAATCGCTCCAGCAACTTCTCGGCATCCTTGCGGGCATCGGTGCAATGGCTGCGCTGCTATTCCTCGAGTAATGGTTCGGCAAGCTCACCATGACAAAAGTTTTTTAATCAGAATGCACTTCGACAAGCTCAGTGCGGTGAGCCTGTCGAACCGCTTTCATGATAAATGCGCCAGTCACCCCGAGCTTGCCGAGGGGTCAATCTATCAGTGCGTCCACGGAATCATCTCATCCAGCATAATGGAGAGATACTGTGCTGCATCGACGGACAGCAATGCAGGTGCGGCGATCAGCATTCCCACTGACACACACAAGCTGAACAGTGAGACAAGCTCGATAGTCGACACATTCTTGCCGAGACGCACATGCTTCTTGCCAAGATAGTGATCGATGTGCGCGAGAATTTTCAGGAAATCATAGAGAATTTTCAGCTTGGGCGTGACGACACCGACAGCGCGAACAAGTGTGATTTCTGCCAAGACCAGCCCCTGAACGCCCGCATAGAGCGGTAACGCGGGATGCAGATACACGGCAACCGTCATACCCATACATAGCAGAGAGAGATCGAGCAGACTTTCGCGCAGCATTCCTTCAATCGTCTTTTTCCAACTGAGACGATGAACATCGCGATACTTGTACACATCCAGCGCCATGTGTAGCACAATCAGTACCGCAAAAAATCCGAGATTAAACAGAGCAGCCGCCAAGAATGTCAGGACGAGATACGCAGCGTGAAACGCGGGTAAATCATCGTGCTCATGCGCGAAATTGCGAATAGACCGAAAAGTAAAGGCGTTGGATGGTTTCATGTTTGTTATGTTTATTTTAACACTTTATTCATATTTTAGCAATGTACAAAAACGCCCCTCCTGGGAGGGGCTGAATGGCGGCGAACCGTCATTCTCTCTGTTATTCCGTTTTCGGCGCCTTCAGGCTGGAGGGAGTTCCACCGGCACCTGAGCCACCGTGGCTACGGGGCGGGGGTGGAGGGGCGGAAGGAGGAGCTGCATCCAAGCCTTTCAACTCTTGTTCCAGTCGATTGACGTTGGCTTGGGCAGCGGCTAAATCTTTCTCAACCTGGGCGCGTGTCCTCTTAGCCATGCGAGACTCCTTCAGTGAGTGAACGGAAACAACCTATGGTTATAGTAAATGTGTTTCGCAACGTGTCAATATTGATTGACCATCCCCTTCAAAGATACCTGAAAGCTGTTTTACGGCTTCCGGCAACACCACCTCTAGTTGGTTCTTCAAACCATATCGCAATGCCTGCACCTTGATGCTCTTATCGCCCCAAATTTCCCGTGGATCGAATTCAACCCGTCTAAAAAGATCCGCCGCCTCGTCGATCTTCCCTTGTATGTGCAACAATTTGGCCTTGTAAAACAGGCTCAGAAGATGGTTCTTGTATTCGCTTAGTGCAAGATCCAGTAACCATTCCGCCCTTTGAAGGTCAGCGCGTTCATAATGAATAATGGCACACTGACACAGAAGATCCGGACTTGTGGGAAAAAACGTCAACCCCAACTCAAATGCTTCTAAAGCTTCATCTATGTTCCCTTCATTTTTCATGGACAACCCTGTGTGCAACAGTTGAATAGCGGAGAATCCTTGGTCTAGTGGCAAAACATGAACATCGCGGTATAGCCCATTCACCTTTGCAACAGACGCATTAACCGAAATATGAACGGGGTCACCGACTATTTTAAATGGACTTGATTGAGCGGCCCACTGAGAGGATGCGTCGATCAACAAATTCAAGTGTTTTGATTCCACCGGATTTTCAATATGTGCTAATGCAAGTCTTCTGTTCGCTTTCCGCTGGCCGTAATCGATATACCCCAGACTCCCATCGACATACCGCATAAGGAGCGCACTGTGCGTTCCGGCGTTTACGTTATCACTATCCTCATTCACGCAGCAGTAAAAGAGTCTTTCATAGGGAATACCGCATTCAAGACACAACGCCGCAATCAGCCATGGCCCAGTGAAACAATTAAGGCGTGAATGCTTCAGCGCATAAGACGGATTACCCGTAAGAAAACTGATTTCTGTATAAGGACGGTCTTGCTCTTCTGCATGAGCGTATCCGATGCGCAGAACCTCCGAGAAGATGTGATTGACTACTTCACGCTCCTTGGCTGCCAATGCCTCCCACTGACATGCAAAGCGTAAAACATCCATTTGATACCGGAACTCCTCGCAGGGAATTTTATCCACCAGACGGAAGCGCGGTTGCTCTGGATGAATCGATGTATATATCGATGCCCTTCTCCAGATATCGCGTGCGGATTCATCATCGAGATAGCGCAATACATCCGGTTCGCCTTCATTCAGTTTCACTGCCATTGCTTTTTCATTCGGCTGCGCGCTCTTTGCCGCAAGATCCTCGGCAGCCCTCAATTGTTCGCGCTGGAGATTCGCCCACATATCCCATTCAGACATCGCATTCATCTGAAGCAGTGTTTCATATCCTCTTGTAGCTATGGAGCCGACAAGGTAGTCGTGCGGTTTGTGTCGGAAATTCTGAAGTAACAACAACGACTTGTGCCGAACAAGCTCGCTGGTTGCAATCAGCCTTTCCAGAACCGCTATCGCTTCTTCAAATGAAGAATATTGGGCTAACCTGTTTCGCAAGGAGAACCCCGTCACATGCTGCAGGGCATGGATATCTTTTTCTCCAAATGCACCTTCTGGCGGAGAGTAATGCCACAAGATTTGTATCGAAATCTCAGCTTTTTCCAGATCGGTGAACGTGGGAATATTTTGGAAGATAATGCGTTGCCCCAATCGCTCCGATGTATCAATCTCGGTCCAGGCACACAGTGCATTCGCAACATCCTGAGCATCCTCTCCATGCTGCCAATGCAGAAAAGCTGCGAATCTTTGAACCAACTCATCGTTCCACAGATACGTACCCTGCATCATCCGCCATCGCGCAGCGAGTGGATCGCCACTCTTTTTGCGCTCCCATGTTTCTAATCTGTCTTTTTTCAGCTCATCCGTAAGCGCGAGGACATGATTGATAGTGGGATTAATTGGAAGATGCACTTCTAGATTTGTCTTTCCATCTCTTTCTATCTTTTGTACAGACGGCTCTCCAAATTCGCAAATTACCCGCAGATCGGTGCTTACTTGCTCCGCTAACTTTGTCACGACAGCTTCATATGCCAGAATGCGCCGATCGATCGTCAGCTCATTCAGGGCTTCATCGGAAAAGATCTTCAGTTGATTACGCCAACGCTCGGGAAATCCCTGCTTGAAGGACGAAGACATAGGCCGGGTATACTAGCCTTTACATACTATAAATCAATATTTCCTTACTTTGTCATTTCCCGGATAACTGCTTTTGATTTTGCCATCCTCTC
>CAZUVN010000038.1:0-2237 GCA_964623835.1 uncultured Candidatus Peribacteria bacterium | reverse complement strand
TTACCGATATCTTCGGACGCGAAGATTGCCATCCGTCTAAATATAAATCGCGGCGGCTCACCGCTATTCAGCATCTTATACATCCACAGTAGTGCTGCGTCGGGGTCTGATCCCCGTAATGTTTTAATGAATGCCGAAATCGTATTGTAATGATCTTCTCCCGTCCGGTCATACCGCATACTGCGCTCTTTGAAGAGTGTTTCCGCTTGTTCGAGTGTGATTCGATTCCCCGCGGTCATGACTGCAAGTTCAAGGGCGTTCAGTGCAATGCGCGCATCTCCGTTTGCAATCGACGCTATGCGTTCTAGTGCTTCATCGGCAATCGTCACTTTGTGTGCATACCCGGTCGATGAGGTAAGCGCGCGCTTGAGAATTGCAATCAAATGCGGCACATCGAGTGGCTTGAGCAGATATACGTGTGATCGTGAAACAAGCGCTGCATTTACCTCGAAGTATGGATTCTCGGTTGTCGCGCCGATGAGAATAACCGCCCCGTTCTCAACGTATGGCAACAAGGCATCTTGCTGCGATTTATTAAAACGATGAATCTCATCGATGAATAACACTGTCTTCTGTCCGAATGTCGTCTTCATTCGTTCCGCCTCTCCGCAAACATCCTTCAAATCCTTCACGCCGCTCATCACCGCATTCAGCTGGACGAAATGTGCATTAGTGGTGTTGGCAATAATGCGCGCGAGCGTGGTTTTACCGGTTCCAGGGGGACCTGACAAAATAACCGATGTCAGCGCATCGTGCTCGATTGCTGTACGTAGAGCCGTCCCGGGACCGACAATATGTTCCTGCCCGGCAAATTCCTCCAGTTTGGACGGCCGGAGTCTGTAGGCCAATGGTTCTGCTGCTGCCTGCGCCATGGGAGGACCGAGTATAGCAGCCAAGGCATTTGCGCAGTATATTCTCTCATGCTTTCTCTTCTTCTTATGATTCTCTTCACCCGCATTCTTGGCGCTCTGCTCATTGTGCTTGGCATTGTTGCGCTGGTACAAAATCCGGTTCTCGGATTGTTCCAGATTGATTCAACGCTCGCGACTTCTCACATCATTACAGGAATCATTGCACTTGGTGCTGCATTCGCGGGAAAATCCTACACCCGCCTGTTTCTGATCGTTTTCGGAATCCTGTGGGCACTGCTCGCAATTATCGGCTTCGTGAATAACGGAGATGTATTCGGACTGTTAACAACAAACCGCGCAGACAGTTACGTCCACGCGGTCATTGCATTAGCGTCATTGTGGGTAGGATTCCGAGACTGATCAGTCTTCAATCTCAGTCTCTTCCTCGTCGTCGCCGTCTCCGGCACGAACTTTCAGGCGGAGCGTATCACCGTCATCGGCATCGCTGTTGATGCGAACGCGCAGTGTTATCGTACGATCATCGTCTTCGTCCAATTCAAGATTATCCCAACGAACTTCGTCATCTCCTTCTAATTCTCCACCGCTTGATGCATCGAGGAAGGACATGCCCTCGTCGAGTTCGGCGATCATATCGAATTCGATGTCGTCGTCTTCGTTATTCTCGAGCGTGATGCGGTACTCCACTTCATCGCCGATCTCTGCAGGATCGCGTGAATCGGTGATGGAAACATCGATGTCTTCATCGCCCGTGTCGTCGTCATCGTCATCATCTCCGTCATCGTCGACGCGTGTCGTCTCGGTTTCTTCGTCATCATTTGCTTCAAATTCGATACGAATAGTGTCGCCGTCGTCTGCGTCATCATCGACACGAACGGTGAGCGTCACCGTCTCTTCTTCGTCCTCGTCGAGACGAATATCTTCCCAAACGACTTCGTCGCGCTCTTCATCGCCATCGTCAGAAGCAGAGACGAATTCAACTTGCGGATCGAGTGTGGCTCGAATATCAACGCGAATGTCTTCATCTTCCTGGTTTTCGATCTTGATGGTGTAGCGAATGGTATCACCGGGTTCGACCGGGTCCGGTGAATCGGTCACGGTCAGTTTGACAGCTTCATCATCGTCGTCATTGTCATCGTCTTCGACGGTAATGGACTTACTAGCCTCGCTGTCCTCTACTTCGGCATCAATGCCGATGCGGTCATCCTCATCGTTTTCATCAGATACACGGAGAGTTAAAAGCAACGTATAGGTCTCGTCTTCTTCGACATCGATATTTTCCCAGGTCACTTCTTCATCATCTTCCAAATCGCCGCTGTCGGACGATGAAACATACTCGAATTCGTCCTCATCGAACGTGACGCGAAC
>CAZUVN010000037.1:0-10856 GCA_964623835.1 uncultured Candidatus Peribacteria bacterium | reverse complement strand
CCCGCGACACCTACACGCCCGCCGTCATCCCTTTGGATAGACGGCGGCATTTTAATGCTTGATATACAAAATCCCCCTTCCTTCTTTCTTCGCTTCTTTCACCGTTGGCATCGGGAATGCATGCGACACAACCCGCGTTCCTGGTTTGAGCGTTGGCCAAATCTTCTCTTCAAACTCTCGCATTTTATCGAGCAGGAGATAACAGAAAATTACATCGGCATCCTGCAGATTCTTCTCCCAGAAATCGCCATATCGAACACTGATTGTTGGATATCGCCGTGTGTTCCATTTAGCCAAAAGCAGCGTCAGTAACGATAGTTCATATCCAATTGCCTTCGCCCCCTTTTCGGCTGCAGCGATCAGTAATCGTCCATCGCCACAGCCTAAGTCATACACTGTCTCATCAGGTTTAATATGCGCCAACGCAGTCATCTCCTGCACCGTTTTTCGAGATGTTGGCACAAAGGGCGGAGCACCCTGCTTTAATAGCCTGAAAGCAGGGATACAGAGAATAAGAGCGATAATCAGAAATGCCGCCGCAACAAGTGGTCCGCCTCCTATCAGTGAAACCACGAGAAACGCCGATAGGAGCAGAAATGCTTCAAGAACCATGTGTTGATGGAAAAAGTGTACAGTTTGGCGATTCAGAAGCAAAATCCGGCCAGATTGAGAGAGTTGAAGTAATTGACAAAATTACATAAAGTTGTACAATTCATAAGTTCTTTAAAAGCACCGGGAGCCCCCATTCCCCTGTTTTGATCACATCAAGATAGAGGGTCGCGGGGCTCAAAGTGAACCTTGGACAAACAAGAACACTCTCATTAAGGATGATGTCATGAAACGCTTTCGACAGATCGTCGCCTATCTTTCGCAGATCGCCTTTGCCGTCATGATGATTTACCGCTTGGCAGTTGCAAAAATGCTCAAGCAAGCATGCCGGCTGAAGAATTGGATGATCGCTCAATGTGTCAGTGCTTGGCACTACCTGTGTCAGGACATCCAAAAAACGAAAGTGCGTTGGGCAAACCTTCTAACCACATGGTGGCAGGCATTGCAGAAAAAGAGGAGTGAAGACTACGGCAGTGCAGCGACCTCAGTTGTTTTTGTTTGTTTAACGTTATATTTCTGCGGATTTTTTGGAGTCTGCGGAAAGATCGGCACGTACTGTTGGAAAACAACAACAGGGCAAACATCTGCTGAACACCGTACGGTATCACTAGAAGCCACATGGTGCGTTCAATTGATGCGTGAGCATTACCTGCTCACACAGTATGGAGAAGATGCAGATCCTGAACTTAAAGAGGTCTTGGTGTCATCTCTCACCTCAGCTGCCGAAACTGATGCATTGATTCATAGCATCAAATATGAACTTGATAACGTCGAAGAGATTATCTCTCAGTTCCGACGCGAGGCTTACATCCCAGCTCCTATCAGTACGCTCCGAAGGCTATTCAATAGAGATCCGAAGCCGCCTCTGCCACCAATTACATGGACTGAAGAAGCAAAATTGCTTATTTCAGACCCCGATGCCCTGCGTGTTCGTCTTACACGCAATACGCGACTGCGTCATTACCTCTTGCAGAGGGAAGGCAAGCAACCGGAAACGTCCGCCAACTAACCACGGAACCCGCTGTGGGAACCGTCACACGCTCAAATCTAAAGGAAACGAGCCATGTCCAAGTCGATGTTCACGTTCGGAATGCTCTACACGGTCATCGCTTTTGTGGGTGGCATCTACGGCTGCTCAAAACAGCCTGTCCAACTGCCGGCAAAGCCGGTGGTCGAGCACATTAAAGTGCAACCGCCGCAGGAAATCCCTCCAGGCATGGAAAAGGCCCTCGAGTTCAAAATTCAACCCGACGGCAAGGTCACGTTGGAAGAAACTTTCGTGCCACTTCAGAAGGCAGAAGAAAAGAACGACAAACCTGCTGATGCCCTCGATGCAATCGAACAGGCACAAATGATGGAGGAGGTACATCAACGCAGTCAGCGCATACTGATTCGCCAGATCGCTTACGACGTTGAATACGTCGGTGAAGTGATCCGACAGCAGCTCGAATCCGCCCCTCAGACGGACCTGCCACCGGTTATCAAAAACCCGCAACCCGGGCGAAACTTCCGGAAGCTACTGAATCTCGGAGTGCAAGCGGCACCAGTGTCTGGTGCAGCCATGATTGCGGTTATGATCAATTCGAATGAAGAACATCCCGTGTCAGCGGTGTATAGCTTGTCGAACAAGCCATTCGAACTGGAAACGGGTCCTGCAGATTTACCACCGCTTCCAGCTCCTCCGCCACCCCGTATTCGTGATTCAGAGCCAGGATTATTGCTCTGACAACGCATCCCGCGACAACCCTTAACCCCGTGTCTCAAAGGATGATACGGACCACCGCTCCTCACAAGGGAGCGGTTTTTTTATTATTCCTGGATGCATCATGAATATTGACAGTATTAATAAATAGTATATAATTCGTAAGTTCATTCAAAGCACCGAGAGCCCCCGTTCCCCTGCGTTGAAGTCATCAACATAGAGGGTCGCGGGGCTCAAAGTGAGCCTATTGCGACAGTCGCCATTTAAGGAGTTGATGTCATGTCTCGCAAGTTTCTCGGATTCGGTCTGGTTTATTCGCTGTTGCTGATTGGCCTCACGGCATTCGCCGTGAATAAGATGCAGCAGTCGACCGCGGCGGACGCCATCACGCAGCTGGAACATCAGTTCCGCGAAGCGCCGCTCGCCAAGCGTGCCGATGTGCAGAAAGCAATTGCAGCGGCCGATCGCCTCGACGGCGCCTTGTTCGAGCACGACGTGCTCGCGCACGCCGAAGAGGGCCTACAGCTCCACGAGGACAGCCAAAAGCTGATGACTGAGACGCACGCAATCATCGCCTCGATGCAAAAGCTGAAACTCGACCTGGACGACACGTGCCCGGCCTGCGGCGGCGGTGAGTGCAAATGCGATGGTGAATGCACCTGCCCGCTAAAGCGAGGTATTCCAGACGAACTCGAACCGCCGCAGGTGATCACCATTGGGTATGAACGCGGCATCGTTCCGTTGCCGCCCCGCCAGGACTTCTAGTCCGCATCCCGCGACAACCCTTTAACCACCGTGTCTTAGGATGATACGGATGACCGCTCCTCTCGGGGAGCGGTTTTTTATCCTTCGACTACGCTCAGGATGACAAAGCGGAAGTTAATTTCCTTCTTTCGATTGCTTCTTCTCCTCGTGATAGACCATCTCTAGGTTTACATCCCACAAACTCGATTTATCGGTCTTCCCTGCGACAATGTTATCAACCGCCATCATCGCCGTAAGCATACTGTGATCCTGATTGTTGTAGCGGTGCATGCCATTACGACCGATGAGATAGAGATTGGAAATCTGTTCGACGAAATCGCGAACAACGTGCAGCTGTGTGTAGCTGCCAATGTACGCAGGGTACGCCTTCGGCATGCGGAGAACACAGGCATCGACGAGATCTTCTTTTTTGGCGAAGCCGATTTTTTCCATCTCGGAGATACCCAGATCGATCAGCTCTTGATCGGGCATGACCCACAGATCGCCTCCTTCATTCACAAAGTACTCTAAGCCGATCCACACAGTGTTGCCGTAGTCTGCGACCATGTAGGGACTCCAGTTATGGAACAGCTGGATGCGTCCGACGCGGACGTTCCCCTCTTGCACATAAATCCAGTTATCGGGCACATCCTTCGCCGGTGCATTCTTTCCTTCTTGTACGTTTAATTTTCTGAGCAAGAGACCGACGGTGAGGAAGTCTCGGTACGACAGGCCTTCAGCAACTTCCACAACGGAATCCGGCGGACGCGGATGCATCATCCCGGCCAGATGCTTGATAGGCATGGTCGAGAAGAAGTAATCGCATACAACTTCTTCACGTGCGCCTGTCTCGATATTCTCGAGTGTGACACTGACCACATTGGCATTCTCGGTCTTCACACCGCAAACTCGCGTCTTCATCCGCACTTCTCCCCCCTTCTGCTTCACAATATCCGTCACCGTCTCCCACATCTGTCCCGGACCGAACTTCGGATAGTAGAAGCGAGTGATTAAGCTTGTCTCACGTTCAGCCTGTGCCTTCTTAAAATCGCTGGAGAAGAGATCTTTGATTGCATGGGCCAGAGCTCGCTTGAGACTGAGACCCTTCACACGCTGCGCCCCCCAGTCCGCACGAATTTGGCTAACTGGTACTCCCCATACCTTCTCGGTATAGGCCTCAAAGAATGTTTTATAGAGACGATCACCAAAACGATTTTTGTAGAACGCATCGAGGTACGTCTCGTCTTTGATGGGGAACAACTGGCGCCGGATGTAACTGACACCAATCAGGAATGTATTCCAGAATCCCAGACGGGCAGCCACTGTTAACGTAATACCAATTGGGTACGGGAAAAAGTGACGACGGTAGAAGATGCGACTGAGCCGCGGACGCTGGAGCATAACCTTATCCTCTTTCTCCGGATCGGGAGCAGGCTGCGGGGCGTAGTCGATTTCGTGATGCTTTTCGATGGTGTCCTTTGAAGGCGCGCCTTGCAGCGGCATGATGTTGAACCACCAATCCATCACGCGTTTCTCTTTACTGAAAAACCGATGGCCACCGATGTCGATGCGGTTACCTTTGTAGTTGTACGTCTGAGCGATACCACCGATCGCATCGGTCGATTCACAGACAATCACCTTGATGTCCGTGCGATGGAGCAGCTCGTATGCTGCGGTTAAGCCTGCAGGTCCTGCTCCGGCGATGATGGCGATTTTGGCAGACATAGTGTCATGGTAAACCCTTCGTCGAACTCAGGGTGACACGTATAGTTATACCACAACCACATCAATATCCTCCTTCTTTTTGAACACAAACCCATGCGATAGCGCGTAATTCCACACCGCGCCGATGCCGACTGCGACGACTTTGGCAATGAGATAATGCACCTCTAGCCATATCAGCGCATTGGCAATGGCGATGTTCGATAGAAACGACACGCCGTAGACCAGCAAGAATTTGAAGGCCTGACTGCCGGTCTTCCGTTCTCGATTTTTGAACGTGAAAAACTTGTTGGCGAAGAATACGAACGTTCCGCCGACAAGTGACGAAAAGATAACTGCAACACGCGGATCAACGCTTCCGACTTCAACAAACAATGCAGCAGATGAGAGATCGAGCGTGAAGCCCATACCTCCGCAAATAATGAATCGCCACAGTTGTGACGCATGTGTTTGGAAACGAGGATGGCTGAATAGGGCTGGCATAGCCTGGAGCATACAGGAAAAACAGAAGGATGTACTGCATGTACGACGATTCAAACCATGTTCTCTGTCACACAGCATTCCAATACTCATACGTTTTCTTCAGTCCCTCTTTTAGCGGTGTCCACTTCATATCGGCAATGACCTGATGAACTGGAAGTGTCGGGATAGCGCGGGCGCCAATCACCCGTTCAGGCTCGAAGACTACAGGCAGGTCCGGACGGACAATACTGATGATACTCTCGGCCAACTCTCTCACGGTTACCACGTCGTCACTCGTAATATATTGCACGCCCTGCGCACCTGCTGCTTTCAGAGTCAGAATTGCATCGACAAGATCCTCGACATACAGAAATGCGCGCTCCTGCGTCCCATCTCCCCAGACTTTCAGATGCTCTTTGGCATCGCGGGCTTTGACCATGAGTGCAGGAATCACGTTCGCATCTTCGTTAAACGTATCACGCGGACCATATGCACCAACCGGACGGACAATCAGCAATGGGAATCCGCGCTGTTTTGCGGCAGTCAGCCACAACGTGCAGCAGATTGCTTTGCCTAGGACGTACCCGTCAATCTTCTCCTGCTGCGCCAAATGAATGGTATCGAGTGTTGGCGGAATGTTCGCGGTACTGAAGAACGTGACAGGTATGTTCACCTCTTTCTCTTTCATTGCATCGAGCAACGCGAGCGTCATACGAACGTTATCGTTCAGTACGTCACTGGGGCGCTTCTGATGGTATTCGACGTTGCGGCGACTTGCAGCCAAGTGGAAGATTTCATCGACACCATCGACCAGATCCTGGCAGTAGAAGCTGTCCCGCAAATCCCCCTCCATCCATTCGATCTCTGCACGACGATGCGAGAGTGCACGGTAATTTTGAGCACGCAACGGCACACGGACAATTGCCCCTTGTTCGAGCAGGCGCTCAACAAGGAAGCTCCCGATAAAGCCGGTTCCGCCTGTGACAAGGACACGTCGTCCTTTCCAGTTGTGTGACATACGGCTGGAAGCCTAGCCGTGAAATGGAAGAACGGGCAAGTGGTATTGGCAGTTTGTTTGCCGTAAACTTGGCTCATGGAACAGAAGACGCTCTGCATTGTCGGCTTAGGGTACGTAGGTCTTCCTCTTGCGCACGCATTCGCGAAGCACGGGTATACCGTGTACGGATTTGATATCAGCGAGCGTCGGATTACAGAACTGAAAGAGGGATATGACCGAACTAACGAGTTATCGACAGAAGAGCTGAAAAGCGGACCGATCGAATTCAGCAGCGATCCATCGATCATCAGCAAAGCCGACGTGATCATCATTGCCCTACCGACGCCGGTTGATAGTGATAACAAACCCGACCTCGCCATTCTGGAAGCGGGAACCAAGACGGTCGGACAGCATCTGAAAGCAGAATCTATCGTTGTCTATGAATCGACGGTGTATCCCGGTGTCACAGAAGAGATCTGCGGACCGATTTTGGAGCAGGAATCCGGACTAGTGTGCGGCAAAGATTTCACCCTCGGCTATTCCCCCGAACGCATTAACCCCGGCGACAAGCAACACACGGTCGAGACAATTATGAAGATTGTCGCAGGACAGGATGAACGGACGACGAACACACTGGTCGATCTCTACGGATCAATTGTGAAAGCCGGCATCCACCGCGCCCCGAGCATTAAAGTGGCAGAGATGGCCAAGGCAATTGAGAACGCCCAGCGCGATATCAACATCGCCTACATCAACGAGATTGCGATGCTCTGCAGCAAGCTCGGTATTCGCAGTAAAGATGTTCTGGAGGCAGCAGGCACCAAATGGAACTTCCTGAAGTTTCAGCCGGGGTTGGTTGGTGGCCACTGCATCGGCGTCGATCCGTTTTACCTAGTAGAGAAAGCAAAAGATTTGGGTATGACCACGCACATTATTTCCGCTGGCCGAACCATCAACGATGGCATGGCGGCGTTCGTCGCCGATCAAGTCAGCAGTGCACTGACGGTTCCACCAGATGGCGCACGGATGTTGGTCTTAGGACTGACATTCAAAGAAGATGTGCCGGACACCCGCAACAGCAAGGTGCACGATGTGATTGCGGCACTGCGTGCCCGTGGCGTGGACGTCGAAGCGCATGATCCGTTCCTGACCGATGCAGCACTAGAGGCAATGCAGCTGAAAGGCGGCTCCCTCGACAAAGGTCCGTACGATGCAATCCTCTTGCTCGTGCCCCACAAGCAGTACAAAGAGGCACCATTGAACACCTTCATCGACGCATTGAAACCAGAAGGTGTCCTCTACGACCTAAAGTCCATTGTTGATGCAGAGTCAGTTGAAGCAGCGGGACGGACGTATGTAAGCCTGTGATCCTTCGGCAAGCTCAGGATGACAACAATCTCATTATTATTGGTGCGGTTCGACAAGCTCACCGCCCTGAGCCTGTCGAAGGGCCCATATTACTAAGGCTCTTGTCATGGTGAGCCTGCCGAACCATTCAATCATTACTTCCTCTCCCGTAAATACCTCAACAACGCATATGCGCTGGTCAGGTGCACCTTTGGCGAGTTGAGAATCTTGTCGAGCGCCTCTTCCATTGGCAACTCATGTACCTCGATCAACTCATCATTTTCCTGTGGCAACGGATCGGACGTCAGTTCTTTTGCCAGGAAGATGTTGCTGGTGGAAATGAAGGTCTCGGACAAATGAGCTTCCCAGAGAAACTCGATCGTCGCTGCCCGATACCCGGTCTCCTCCCGCAATTCACGCTGAGCGGCATCTTTGATATCCGGCTCATTTTTGTCCGCCCTTCCGCCCGGCAAGCTCCAGATATACGCATTATAGAACGGACGAAATTCACGAACGACAAGAATGGTTCCACGTTCGGTGATGGCAATAAGATGCACGGAATCGGCACGCTTTACGCGGAGCGCAGTTTTGGTGCGTCCGTCCGGCAACGATGCCGACTCGAGTGTGACCTTCCAGCCGTGACCAGCAAACAACTCTTCGATAAGTCGAAAAGGGAAAACCCCATTGTACTCCCCCGTCGGTACGCGCCAATCCTTTTCATTGATATTTTTTCCAGAGAATAATCTGTACCATGCATGCGTCATGCAAGAACTCAGCATTATCGTGCCGGTCTATAACGAAGAGCGCACTCTGGCATCCATCATGAGTGCGTTGGGGTCAAAATGTCCCGACGCACAAATTGTGTATGTCGATGACGGATCACACGATCGATCGCTCTCGATTCTGCAAGCCGGAGCAAGGGCACAAGATCTTGTGCTGACCAAAGAAAACGGCGGGAAAGGATCGGCCATTCGGATGGGCCTCGATCAGGCGACCGGCCAGTACACCGTCATTCAAGATGCAGATCTTGAGTACGATCCGGCCGAGATCAAACTGCTGGTCGACGCGGCAAAATCGCAGCCGGGAGACGCCGTATTTGGTACACGATTCCTCCGTAAAAATCCGAATATCTACAAGCGCTTCCTGCTCGGCAACAAAGTTCTGACATTCATTCTGAATGTGTTGTACGGCTCACATCTGACAGATAGCTACACCTGCTACAAGCTGCTTCCGACCCCACTCTTCCGGGGACTAGATTTGAAATCCCGCGGCTTTGAACTGGAAGCGGAGATTTGTGCAAAGTGTCTGCTCAAAAAGATCCCGATTCACGAAGTCCCGGTCAGTTATAAACCCCGAACAATTGAAGAGGGAAAGAAGATCAACTGGAGAGATGCGGTGAAGGGGGTGAAGATGATGGTGAAATTACGCCTAAAAGGTAATTAGCGATATATTACTGCTTATTTGCATATTTAAACAAATATGTTATTTTATATACATGATCACTATTAATCTTTTCTCTCTCCCCACTCCTTCACACCATTAATATTCCTCCATCCGTCTGAGTGTTCTACGGAACATTGAGACGGGAGAAGGCACTGTGCTTTCAACCAACATACAATCTTACGGAGAACGAGTATCATGGAGGTCGCTGTGACAACACATCCTGTTTCTAACGTGCGTTCAAATATCTGGAAGCTCTATGCAGTCCAGTGTCTGACGCAGGCGCTCTTTGCGATTCCGATCATGTTTCTGTTCTGGGAAAACTACGGCCTGAATATGCGGCAGATTATGATGCTGCAAGCAACATTCGCCGTCACCATTCTGTTCTTAGAAATTCCAACCGGCTATATTGCCGATCGTTGGGGACGGAAGAACTCTATCGTCATCGGCTGTTTCTTTGCGACATTAGGATACTTGGCATACGCCAACAGCCATGACTTCTGGCAATTTCTGATTGCAGAAATGACGATCGGCATTGGTGCAAGTTTTCTATCCGGCGCACTCGAGGCTCTGACGTTCGATACACTCCTGACACTGGGGGAGGAAGGTAGATACCGCAGGATGGCGGGCAATATGAATTTTTTAGAATTCGGCACGGAAGCTATGAGTGGCCTAATTGGTGGTCTACTCGCAGTAATCAGTCTGACTCTGCCTCTCTGGGTGGCGCCAATTCCGATGGCCATTGCATTCTCAATTGCTCTAACACTGAGGGAGCCTGTTCGACACGGATTGCATGAACTGCAAAGCTGGAAAGCGATTTGGGATGTGACGACGCACACACTGGTGACTCACCGGGGGCTGCGAAATATCATCGTTCTGCATGCTTCCATTTCCATGCTCACTCTGAGTTACTTCTGGTTCTTCCAACCTTACCAACAACTTGTCGGAATCCCCGTCGGATTATTCGGTCTTACACACGCCGTATCCGTCATGGCGGGGGCATTCGCTTCCAAGTACGTCACATTGCTGGAAAAGCGCGTGGATGATCGCCTGATTTTGATGGGAATTTCAACCACGGTTGTTGTGTGCTATCTGCTGATGGGCATGACTCCAACAATCTGGCTTGTGGGTGCGTTTTTTGTCAGTCGTTTCGCATGGGGAGCTCTTGGCCCTCTGACGGCAGACATGGTCAACAGGATGACAACATCAAACGTTCGAGCGACAGTCCTGTCACTGCGATCATTTGTCACACGCATTATCTTCTGCACATCTGCTCCGTTTATCGGTTTACTCGCCGACAGGCAATCCATTACCTTCGCACTTGTTGCAACAGGCATGGTTGGTGGATTGATCATGATCTTCCTTTTTATGCGCATGAAACCCGTGTGGAAAGAAATCCCATCCTAAAAATGCACAGTGTCTCTCCTACCCTCCCCGATGTTGAAAGGCATCGGGGATTTTTTGTTGCTCAGCGACACACGCCCTCATTAATCTCCCCCACCGTAAACCCACTCCCCGTCAGAACTTGCTGCGTGTTTTGACGAATTGAGTTCCATGCCGGTGTCTGCAAATCGGTATCGGCAAGCAAGACGTAATCGAGCGGCCAGCGGCAGAGCTTGTCGGCTAACGGCAGACGAGCATAGGCGGCATAGTCTGTAGCCAGTTCTTCGAGCACATCATCGGGAATGCGATCGTAGCTGCCGAGCAGTTCACGATAGTAGATGTTGTAGATACGGCTGCTGACGGTAAATCGCATGTCAGTTTTGAATCGCGTGAGGGCATCGGCAGGATCAAAGCCCTCCGTCCACAATTCAAACCAGTACACATCACGCA
>CAZUVN010000036.1:0-11251 GCA_964623835.1 uncultured Candidatus Peribacteria bacterium | reverse complement strand
ACCACCGACCGCAGGTTTATAAGTCCTGTGCTCTAACCAACTGAGCTACTCGCCCGAATGTGTGAAGATGCCAACGGTTTCAAAGAGGGTTAGAGCTCAAGTTTTTTCCAACTGAGCTACTCGCCCATAAGATTATTGTAACACCAAAAAAAGGGCACATCCATGTGCCCTATCTCCCGCTTTCACCCATCCTACGTGGTGAGAGTTGGACAGCAGCGAAATCGATCATCGATGATGAAGCTCGTCGTGTCACCGACCACCTTGATGTGCGTGACGCTCCAGTAGAGCTTAATCTGAAGGGTTGGGATGGCAATGGACCGCATCGCACGGAAGACGCCGTTCGTCTCTTCATACTTCCAATCATCTTTCCATCCTGCTTCCCATGTATGCGCATCGATGAGTTGTTCGATGGTGAACGGGACGATCTGATCAAACGACCACTTGTTCCCGGGCTTCACAACGCTTAGCGTCAATTTCGTTTGGGCATCGTTTACCTTTTGAGCGACCAGACGATTTTGTTTGCCGTCCACTTTTGTCGTGGACCACAGCTCTTTGTACGTTACTGGTTCTGCCATGTCTTCCTGTCCTTTGTGAGGATGAGATGTAGAGAGGGAACCCGATCCCTCATTCGTCCGAAGGATCGGATGGCTCTCTACGAATGATGCTGTAAAAGGACAAAAGGGTCTTAGCCTACAATAGACTTGTATCATGTCAATCATAGATGACAGCTTTGGGCGGCCGAATCGTTGACTTGTTTCCCGTATGCGCCGATCATTTCCTTATGCGCTACACACTCTCACGTACACTGACCACTCTTTCGCTGCTCGCACTCGCAGCGTGTTCGCCAGGAATGAACGGAGAACAGACATCGTCGGAGATGCCCGTGGGGGACATCGTCCTGTCTTCCCCTCTTCCCAATGACACGGTTATCAGTCCGCTGATCGTCACGGGGACGGCTCGTGGCACATGGTACTTTGAAGCAAGCTTCCCAGTGCGGTTGCTTGATGGAAACGGTAATGAGATCGCAGTGGAGCCCGCACAGGCACAAGGTGACTGGATGACCGAAGACTATGTTCCGTTTACCGTCGTGTTGGAATTCGATCAGCCGTCGACACCGAATGGTACGTTGGTTTTGCAGAAAGATAATCCGTCAGGATTGCCGGAATACGATCAAAGCCTCAGTATCCCGGTTCTGTTTCAGTAACTGATTCGGCTCCCATGACCGAATGGCTTCAGTCATTTCTGCCGCATCTTCAGGATCTCGGAACTGCGGGGTATTGGTTGCTGCTGCTTGCGACCTTTGGTGAATCGTTCGTACTCACCGGTATGTTCGTACCGGGAACGGTGCTATTGGTGGTGATGGGCGGATTAGTTCCCCAGGGGTTTTACGATTTCCGTGAGTTGGCTTTCTTCGCAATAGTCGGCTCGATTATCGGCGATGCGGTGAGTTTTGAATTGGGCAAGCTCGGCCGGTTTCATGTTGAGCGCTTTCGATCGGTGCAGGCGTATATGAAAAGCGGAAGACAGTTCTTTGATCGCTATGGAACCGCAAGCGTGTTTATGGGGCGATTCATCGGTCCTATCCGCCCGATTGTTCCCTTTGTTGCCGGTGTGTCGGACATGAAGCGCGTGCCGTATTATCTCTGCAATGTATCGAGTGCAATTGGTTGGTCCGTCGCCTATCTCGCTCTTGGCTATGTCTTCGGCGTCGCATGGAAAGCCGCGCTCGCTTGGTCGTCCGCGGCGGTAAGCGTGCTTGTTGTGGTCTTGCTGGCTGTGTTCTTTATTCGTTGGTATCGCACATCAAAGAAGCATATAGACCTTGGTGATGTATAATGCGGTCATGCGAGACCTTCAGGAACAAATCAAGCTCTTCTGCCTTCATCATGGAATGATCGCGCCTCCGGAAGCGCGCATACTCGATGTTCTATCGGAACTTGGTGAGGTGTCCAAAGAAATGGTAAAGGCATCGGATTATGGCAAACGGGAGCATGTCACAACGGACGACCTGCAAGAGGAAATGGGAGATCTTCTCTTTTCGATTATTCAACTCGCGAATGAGTCGAATATTGATCTAGAGGAAGCACTAAAGACTGTCATGAAAAAGTACGACAAACGTATGAAGGAAAAAGGCGATGCGGGATCTGGTCGCTAACCTTCAACGTGTTCCAGCTTCTGCACAAATTCAGCCGCCTCTTTCTTGCTGCTGACATCACCGCGCACTTGTGCGTCATGCAGTTCATCCAGAAGTTCGCCGATGCGTGCGCCGGGCTTTAGTCCCGTCAGTTCCATAATTTCCTTACCGTCGAGCAACGGTGTCACTGGACGCGGATGTTTGTCGAGGTATGCGTTGTAATCGTGAATTATTGCATCGTAGAGCGAAAAATTCGATGGCGTTGTTCCGGCGACATCAAGCCAGAAGAGCTGCAAGAGTTCCGGAAACCACTGATGGAAATACCAGTGTGCCTTGCGCTCATCGTTCATTTCTTCAAACGATCCCATCATCATGTGGTGCTCAATGAGCCACATGATTTTCTCTTTTCGGCGGTTCGAAATTCCGAGGCGCCCTAAAACATCGCCAGCTATTGTTCCCGAAACTTTCGCATGTTCATCAAATCGAATTCGCTCTTTCAAACTGAATGTTTCCGCTTTACCAATGTCATGGAAGAGCGCAGCAAGTCGGATATCGACAAGATGATCGTCGTTGAATGAACGGACGCATTGCAGAAGATGGTTCCATACATCGCCTTCGTGGTGATAATCCGCCGGCTGCGCGATACCTTTGCATTTGTAGAGTTCTGGGATCACATGTTCCAGAATGCCGAGCTCCCACAAATCCTCGAGGCCCTGGTCCGCATGCGGGGTGAGCAATAGCTTCTCGATTTCTTCGAGCTTTCGGATTCCGGACAGCCCCTCAACTAGCGCAGCATGTTCACGTAATGCCGCGTAGGTTTCGGGGTGATATTGCCCATTGATGCGGGCACGAAATCGCACGGCACGCATAATACGCAGCGCATCATGCTGAATACGTTCAGCGGGATTGCCGACGAATCTGATCAGTCGTTCTTTTAGGTCTGCTTCTCCGTTGAACGGATCGTACAACTCGCGTGAGATAGGATGTACGTACATCGCGTTGATCGTGAAATCACGACGTTCCGCATCCGGTTCTTTTTCGCTGAATTCGATCGACTCCGGAATGCGTCCGTCCGATACTGCAGATTCTTTGCGGAAAGTCGTAACTTCAAACACGAATGTTTTGAGTCTGATGCGGACGCTTCCCAGAGGGCGTGGTACTTCTTTTCCTCGTGTAAACAACGACAAAACTTCTGTCGGGCTCGCTGCCGTCGCAATATCAATGTCTTTGGGAGTATGTCCGTTCAGCATGTCGCGAACACATCCTCCCACCCACCATGTGTCATATCCGGCATCCGTCAGTGTTTCGACTACTTTGTATGCAGCTTCTCCGTAGGGAGTCGCAAGAGTCGCATCGATGATGGCGCGATCGAGTGGCATTGGTGCATAGTATACCTGTATGTCGTCACTCGTCATTGCCACTCCTGGTGTTCCCCTCTCCACTCCCAAAAAAGGTGGGACGCTCGAAGGCATCAGGCATGCACACAGCCTTGGTATCCGCGCGATGGAAATGGAATGGGTCCAGAGCGTTCCAAAGAACCCCGATCATATTGCGGAAATCGGCGGACTGGCAAAGTCTCTCGAATTTACGCTGACCGTTCATGCACCGTTTTTCATCAACTTGAATTCCGATGAACCGGAGAAAATTACCGCCAGCAAAAAGCGGATTTTGGATGCGCTGACCATGGCGCAGATTGCTGGAGCGGTGTCGGTCTGCGTTCATGCGGCGTTCTACGGTGGGCGAACAGCAGAGGCACTCGATAATGTCCGTCGTGCGACCGATGAATTGCTTAAGCATAAGCAGACATTATTTCCAGATGTGAATCTTGCATACGAGACGATGGGCAAGCATTCCCAATTTGGCACGGTGGAAGAGGTGCTCGCAGTCAGTAAAGAGTTTGATATGTACCCCTGTGTCGACGTGTCGCATTTGCATGCGCGGAGCAATGGCGGTTTTAATGATGCAGATTCGTGGAATCAGCTATTCGATCAGTATCAAGAAGCATTGGGTAAAAAGTCATTACAGTCTATGCATCTGCATCTCTCCGGCATTGCGTATACCGATAAGGGTGAGCGGAATCATTTGCCGTTACAAGAATCGGATACAGATTGGCGGGGATATTTGTCGGTTCTGAAGAAACGAGGAGTCGGAGGTGTCCTTGTGAGTGAATCACCTCTGCTAGAGGAAGATGCGCTTCTTCTTCAAAAAACATATGAGTCGATGTGAATTGCTATATTGCTAAATTGTTGCTGTTTTTCAATATCTTCTACTCGCATCACTGACCGATTATCTATATAACAATATAGCAATTTAACAATTTCGTATTTTCTTATGGCCATCAACATTGCTATCAACGGTTTCGGACGAATTGGACGCCAAGCACTGCGTATTATTCAACAGAAGCATCCCGATTTAAACGTTGTGCTCATCAATGATCTCACAGACGGAAAAACGTTGGCACATCTGTTCAAATATGATTCAAGTTATGGTGTTTATGCCGGCAAGGCGGAGTTTGCCGATGGCATGTTAAAAACGGACAATGATGACATTCGCATTACGGCAGAGAAGGATCCGACAAAATTGCCGCATGCAGAGATGAAGGTCGATATTGTTTTGGAGTGTACCGGCCGCTTCACCAAGCGCGATGACGCCGCAATGCACCTGACTGCCGGTGCCAAGAAAGTCATTATCTCCGCTCCCTGCAAAGACAAAGCCGACGGAACGTTCTGTATCGGTGTAAACGAGGAAACCTACGATCCCTCGACGATGCATGTTGTCAGCAATGCATCATGCACAACGAACTGTTTGGCGCCGATGGTAAAAGTGATGCAGGAGGAGTTCGGCATTGTGCACGGATTTATGACGACGGTGCACAGTTATACCAACGATCAGAATCTTCTCGATCTTCCCCATGCAGACCTGCGACGCGCCCGTGCAGCAGCGGAAAACATCGTCCCAACCTCGACCGGTGCAGCAAAGGCAATTGGCCTAGTGGTGCCGGAAGTGACCGGCAAGCTCGACGGTATTGCAATTCGCGTGCCGACGCCGACGGGAAGCTTGAACGATGTGACGGTTCTGACAGAAAAGCCAGTGACCAAAGAAGCGATCAATGCGGCATTCGAGAAAGCGGCGAACGGTCGCATGAAAGGCATTTTGCGAGTCGAACATGACCCAATTGTCTCGCACGATATTGTCGGCGACCCTCACAGTTGTATTCTGGATGTGGAACTGACGAACGTTTCGGGATCAAACCTCGCGAAGATCTTCGGCTGGTATGACAACGAATGGGGCTACAGCAACCGCATCTGTGAACTTGCGAAGTACATTGGTGGAAAGCTTTAGTCTTTTTGCAGAATTCCTTCGAACCATTTGTGATATCCGCTGATACGCAGCTGCACATACAGATAGATGAGTGCTTTGCGTGCATCGGCTTCCGTTTGCTGTAACGATCCGTTACATGCATGTTCCAGTGCAGAACGTGTTTTTGCGATAAGCGACGATCGGACACCTCGTTGCTTCATCGTGTCTAAGATATTCAGCAAGTCTTGCTTCGTCGCCAACTGCAGTGCTTCTGCCGTTTTTTGGGTTTCAGCTTCTATCATGTTGGAAATTTTTGCCCGCTCTGGATCGTGTGCATCTCTTCGTACGGCTTGCCATACCGCCAATTCTTGAACGTTGGCAATATCCAATTCGCATACGGTCTGAGAGAAATCAAGCTCCTCGTGCTGATGAAAATCGTGTGTTGATCTATCCGCCATATCCGTATTGTAGTATTCCGTGCAATATTTTTCTATATCAGCAAATGACTGTGTCGAGCTCTTGTTATTTTCACGCTACAATCCTCTCTAATGCGCCTGCCGCGCACACTAACGGCCCCGGATTACCCGGAGAATTTGGCCATATTTCGCATCGTCC
The DNA here is from genome assembly GCA_964623835.1 of uncultured Candidatus Peribacteria bacterium. GTDB lineage: Bacteria > Patescibacteriota > Gracilibacteria > Peribacterales > Peribacteraceae > JAKQEM01. The sequence goes on along the minus strand of CAZUVN010000036.1, from coordinate 5,202 downwards.
TCTGTACGACGCTTATTGCGTTTTGTCCCCCGCGGTTTCCCCAGATGAATGCATTGCCGGCAGATCTGAGGATTGCGCCGCCAGGGTTGGAGCTGGTGATGCCGTTCATCCCCGTCAGCCATTCAGTCCCCTACCTTGTTCTTGGCATCTTTCTTTTGGCGTGCATGTGTGGAGTTCTAGGATTGTTTTCACGCACGTCATGCACCATTGCGTGCATCACAGGTTTGTATGTCTTTGGTGTTCCGCAGTTGTTCGGAAAAATCGATCATAATCATCACCTGCTTTGGCTCACAGCACTTCTTGCGTGCAGCCGTTGCGGCGACGCACTATCGATTGATGCGTGGCTCTCGCGCAAGCGATATCAACCGTCCGTCATCTATGCGATTCCTATCCGTTCTGCGTGGGCTCTTCTCGGTTTGACATACTTTATGCCGGGATATTGGAAACTCGCGGGCCCCGGGTGGGAATGGGCGCTTTCAGACAACATCCGCAATGCGATGTACACAAAGTGGTTCGAAATCGGCGGGTATGTTCCGCCGTTTGCGATCGATCAGTATCCCCTGCTGTACCGCTCGTTCGGTGTAGCAACCATGCTGTTTGAGCTGACGTTTATCATTGGCATTTTTATTCCTCGTTGGCGATGGATGTGGATTGTAGGCGGCCTGACATTTCACTGGTCCGTTGCTCAGCTGATGACGATCAAATTTTGGAAAATAACCTGGTGTTATCCGGTATTCGTCGATTGACATGCAATCTATGCGAAGCTCGGCATTCCGGAACGTTTTTCGCGTATTGAGCCGCCGCGTTCCGCATCTGTTCCTATCTTGATTGTGGGAACATTGCTTGTATGTATAAACATGCTCTACGGATTCATGAAGATCGATTCATGGCCGTTCACGGTGTATCCCACATTTGCCGCTCTGCAGGACGACGTCGCGGATACAGTCGTTGTAAAAGCACGTACTCCCCATGGGGACGTACTTGTTTCATCGAAGCAGTTTGTCTCAATTCTTGGCGATACGCCGCGCTGGTGGATGATGCAGAAGCGAATGATGCGCGAGAGAGATCCGGCAAGACTGCGCGAGTATTGTGACAGCATGGCCGTGGCAATCCGGCGAATGTATGCGACGTACGTGCATGCCGACATCGAGTTTATCTACGAGCAGCGGTCCGTTCTTCCGGACAAGCAGAATGACCCGCCTCTTCAGACGCGGTCACTCTGCGTTGTTCCTGCACTGTGATTATTCGCTTTTCTTTTTGTCTTTTTCTTCCACCACTTCCGCATCAACAACATTGTCTTTCTTGTCGGACGATTCCTCCGTCTGTTTTTTCTGCGCTTCCTCGTAGACGATTTTGCCGATCTCCTGTGCAACCGTTCCAAGTTCCTCTGTCTTTGATTTCAGTTCTTCGGCCGTTGCATCTTCTTTTGCAAGAAGTTCACGTAACTCGTTCATCTTATCGTTCACGGTCTTCTTTGTTGCATCGGGAATTTTTGCATCGTGTTCACGCATCTGCTTTTCCAAATTGAATATGAATGAGTCGGCACTGTTTCGTGCGTCAATCAGTTCGCGCTTCTTCTTATCATCTTCTGCATTCACTTCGGCATCCTTGCGCATCTTCTCCACTTCTTCCTTGGAAAGACCGGTCGAACCTTGAATGGTAATGTGCTGAACTTTGCCCGTACCCTTGTCCTTTGCGGTGACATTGAGAATACCGTTACTGTCGATATCGAGCGTTACTTCAATCTGCGGCATGCCGCGTGGTGCGGGTGGAATGCCGTCGAGGATGAAACGTCCGAGTGACTTGTTGTCTTTTGCAAGTTCACGTTCTCCCTGCACGATGTGAATTTCAACGGATGGCTGGTTGTCGGCGGCAGTTGAGAAAACTTGGCTCTTGCTGCTTGGAATCTTTGTATTGCGCTCAATCAACTTTGTCGCGACTCCGCCAAGCGTTTCAATGCCCAGAGAGAGCGGTGTCACATCGACGAGCACAATATCTTTGTCGATATCTCCGCCAAGCACACCTGCCTGAATGGCAGCGCCGATGGCGACAACTTCATCGGGGTTGACGCCTTTGTGTGGTTCTTTCCCAAAAATCTCACGGACTTTTTCAATCACCTTCGGCATGCGGGTCATTCCTCCGACCAACACCACTTCCGCAATGTCGCTTTTTGATACACCAGCATCTTTCAGCGCCTTCATGCACGGCTCTACGGTTTTCTCGATGAGATCGTTGACGAGCGATTCCAGTTTTGCGCGGGAGAGTTTTAGCATCAAATGCTTCGGACCCGATGCGTCGGCCGTGATGAACGGCAAGTTGATATCGGTTTCCGTTGCCGATGAAAGTTCGATCTTTGCTTTTTCAGCCGCTTCTTTAAGGCGCTGCATCGCAATTTTATCGGCCGAGAGATCGACACTGTTTTCCTTTTTAAATTCTGTAACGATCCATTCGATAATGACTTGATCGAAGTCATCTCCACCAAGATGCGTGTCTCCGTTGGTTGCCAGAACTTCGAACACGCCGTCACCCATTTCCAGCACCGATACGTCGAATGTTCCTCCTCCCAGGTCGTACACGGCAATTTTGTGATCGTTTCCTTTATCCAGTCCGTATGCGAGCGCAGCCGCAGTCGGTTCGTTGATAATGCGCACAACTTCCAACCCCGCAATCTGCCCGGCGTCTTTTGTCGCCTGACGCTGACTGTCATCAAAGTACGCTGGAACGGTGATCACCGCCTTTGTGACTGTTGTTCCCAAGAACGCCTCGGCGTCCGCTTTTAGTTTCTGCAGTACCTTGGCACTCACTTCCTGAGGAAGCATTTCTTTCCCGTTCGCAACAATGACAGCGCGACCTTCCTTTCCCGCTTTAACCTCGAACGGCATATTGCTGGCTTCCTTCTGTACTTCGTCGTGCCGATGGCCGATAAAGCGCTTAGCGGAGAAGATCGTGTTTTTCGGGTTGGTGACTGCTTGGCGCTTTGCTGCGACACCGACCAGCGTTTCATTGTCTTTAAAACCGACAACGGACGGAGTTGTACGCATTCCCTCGCTGTTTGGGATAACGGTTGGCTCACCGCCTTCAATGACGGCGACGCAGGAGTTGGTTGTGCCTAGATCGATTCCGATAATCTTGCTCATAGGAGAAAGTGAGAATTGATAATGAATAATGCAGTGTGACGATAATTGTCACTCGATATTGTAGAGTGCTAATGCTGTTCGTCAACTATTTTTGCTTACGGACTGTCGGAACAGGCACGTTGTACCCTATACTACCGTCTCAATTCCGAGTATTTAATCCTGAATTCCGCATCCGTATGTTTTTAGATGAAGCCATTATATCGGCAAAAGGTGGAACCGGTGGACGCGGTTGCGTTGGCTGGCGCCGTGAAAAATATGTCGCAAAAGGTGGCCCAGACGGTGGAAACGGTGGCCAGGGAGGCAATATCGTCTTCATGGCCGATCGAAACACGGATACCCTGTCCGATTTCGCTTCGCGGAAAGACTTTGAAGCCGAGGATGGAATGTACGGCAGCGGATCGAACAAGACCGGTAAAAATGGCGAAGATCTCGTGCTGCTCGTTCCTCCCGGAACACTGATTACGGAAGTCGATCCCGAGACAAAAGAACCCCTCGGGCTCATTGCCGATCTCCGTGAATCCGGTGACCGCGTCATTGTTGCGTACGGCGGACGTGGCGGATACGGCAACGCGCACTTCGTCAGCTCCACACGTCAGCGCCCGGACTTTGCGGAGCTAGGTGAGCCGGGAGAAGAACACACGTTGAAGCTGGAACTGAAACTCGTCGCGGACGTCGGCATCGTCGGCTACCCGAGCGTCGGCAAATCGACGTTGATTTCTGTCATCAGTAACGCACGTCCAAAAATTGCGGCGTATCCATTTACGACACTTGTGCCGAACTTAGGCGTGGTAACCGCACATGACCGCTCGTATGTTGTCTGTGATGTGCCGGGTTTGATTGAAGGTGCAAGCGAAGGGAAGGGTCTGGGCGATAAGTTCCTGCGCCATATTGAACGCTGCGGTGTGCTGCTTCATGTGTTGGACATCGAACGTGGATTGGAAGCAGAGAACAAGGTGGATGTCGATAAGCTTGTTGCCGATTACAAAGCGATTCGCAAAGAACTTGAGGCCTACTCCCCTCTTCTGGCGGCTAAGCGCGAGTTGGTGGTCCTCAATAAAATTGATCTGGTAAACGATGATACGACGGATATTGTGAAAGCGTTGAAGAAACACGGTATCGATGTGTTCGGATCAATGGCTGCCGCTATTCAACTGCATACACAGGAGTTGACCGAGAAATTGCTACCGATTGTGTTGGAAGAGCGCGAAAAGCGCGCATTGGTTCCCGATGAGTTAGCCGAAGAGGAAACCGCATTGCCGATTCTTAAGCCTCAACAGGAGTCGCAGCGCATGGGTGCGTACCGCCTGGAAAAGAAGCAGGATGGCAGCATCGTCATTCGTGGAAAGCGCCTGGAGCAGTTCACAAAGATGACGAACTTCGACAGTTCCGGAGGCTTGGATCGCTTCCGCAACGTACTCGATCGTGTCGGTGTAACCAAAGCACTCAAGCAGGCGCGAAAAGGTGACGACGAGGTGCCGGTCTATATTGGCGATATTCGGGTGGATGAGTGGGTCTAACAGTAGATTTTCGGTTAAATATCAGTACAATCCTCGGGCTGCCTAAAGCAGCTTCTGTATTGCTCATTCAGCCAATTATCGTTTATTCTACGGAAACATGGCCCGGTAGCTCAGTTGGTAGAGCACTCGCCTGAAGAGCGAGGTGTCACCAGTTCGACCCTGGTCTGGGCCACCATTTTCTTTCTGTGATGTTACGTATGTCGGTCATCACACATCATGAATTAGACGACGATTATCTTGATGATCTATTTAATGGCCTATCAAATCGTTTTGCAGAATCTTCTTATCACTCAGAGGTAACTAGAGTCGATATATTGAACTTGTTTGATTTGTTGGTGAAAAAAACGAGCGATATTATAGAGAGCGAATGCACCTCAGAGAGAGAATTTAGAGTTTCGTTAAGGTTGAACGTACAACGTTTTGTTTTTGCAATGGACATTCACGATCTAATGAAGCTCATTAAGTGTGAGCGTAGTAATCGGAATGCGTAGCTTTACAGTGATTCCTTCGGACTGCTGATCATCATTTTGTAGATGTCGAGCAGGGCG
>CAZUVN010000035.1:9019-11649 GCA_964623835.1 uncultured Candidatus Peribacteria bacterium | reverse complement strand
CGGGGCCTGTCGGCGTTGCATTTGCAAATGCGCTCGCCGATCAGAAAATGGGACACAGCAACCTCATGGCTGTGCTGACGCCCAATCTGCTGGTCAAACCCGCGACCGTGATGATCACCAAGGTGACGATCAAGGGTGCGCGCCAAGCGGTCCAGATGTTCGGCCCGGCGCAAGCCGCCGTCGCCAACGCTGTCGCCGATTGCGTCGAAGCCGGCGTGATCCCCAAGGATCAATGCGAGAAGTTGTGCATCGTCTGCGGCGTGTTCATTCACTGGGATGCCACCGATGATAAGAAGATCTACCAGTACAACTACGAAGCGACCAAACTGGCGATCGTGCGGGCGATGAAGAACGAACCCAGTGCCGACGAAATGCTCGCGAAGAAGGGCGAAGCGAAGCATCCGTTCTACAATCCCGACAAAGTCGCTGAACCGGCTCCGGCCACGTAAGCGACAACTGCCCCGATGCCCCCGTGCCCTGTCAGTCTTTGTACTGGCAGGGTGCTTTTTTATCGTGTCTTTCTTCAATTTTCCCTCCATCCACTATATCCTCTACATCCTCCGTATGTCTCTCCTCCCCCCACAAATCACCAAAGCGATTGAGGAGTTTTCCAAGCTCCCCGGCATCGGACCAAAATCCGCTGAGCGGTTGGTGTTCCATCTCTTGCGTAGCTCTAGAGCAAGTCCGGAAGGATTGGGGAAAGCATTGCTCGATTTAAAAAACGAACTGCAGTACTGCCGCGAGTGTCAGATGGTGACGCTCGGCGATCACTGTCAGATCTGCCGCGATTCGTCGCGCGATGCGACGACTATTCTGGTCGTGGAGGAACCGCTCGAAGTAATTGCATTCGAAAAGACATCGTACAAAGGCCGATACCATGTGCTTCATGGTGTTCTGTCCCCCATCGATGGCCTTGGACCGGAGCAACTGCGTATCCGCGAGTTAGTTGATCGCTGTGCTGCCGGTGGCATTCGCGAAGTGATTGTTGCGACCGATCCGGACGTCGAAGGCGAAGCGACTGCTACGTACTTGCGAGAACAGCTGAAATACAGCGTTCCATCGGTCACCCGCCTGGCGCATGGCCTGCCTATGGGCGCGGATATCGAGTTTGCCGATCAGGTGACCCTACGGGAGGCGTTGGCAGGTAGACGAAGTTTATAAATAGCGTATGCTTGCCACATGCTTGATACGAGAGTGCCAGCCCGAGGAGTGAATGTGGTAGTTTCCACTCTTGTTATTGCCTCAGTACTCGGATTTTTCGGAGTTATTATTATTGTTGGGCTGGCATTAACGCCAAGTCGAGAGCGTTTTGACGTTTTGCAATCATTGGCAGCCGTGATCTATTTTCCGGTGAGGCAACCTGTTCTCATGCTGACACAGAATCAGGTATTGGCAACAATTCTACAGGTACTCTGGTGGTTGGCGTTGTGGGTGTCCGCAGCTTTAATTGCTCTCAAAAAAGCACGGTCTCCGCTCGCAATAGGTGCGCATTTCTACGTTATTGCAGGAGTAGCCCTTTATTTCGCAGTTGCTTGGTAGACTGATTCAAAGCCCACTATCTTGCTCAAAAACCCTATTTTTGCTATACTAAAGAGAAATATCACACAAAAACCGCATGCCCTCAAAAAAAGCCAACGCCGCCCCAAAGGCCGAAAAAGCGACTCCCGCAAAAAAAGCAGGGAAAAGAATTCTCGTGATTGAAGACGAGAAGCCACTCGCTCATGCGTTGGAATTGAAGATGCAACATGAGGGATATGAAACCACGGTGTGCAGCACCGGAGAATCCGGCATGAAAGAAGCGGTGACAGGAAAGTACGATCTGATTCTTCTCGATTTGATTTTGCCCGGTGTCGATGGCTTCACGATTTTGCAGGAGATGAAAAGCAAAAAGATCAAAACCATCGTCATTATTCTTAGTAACTTAGGACAAGATGAAGACCGCGCGAAGGCGAAGGAGTTCGGTGCCATAGACTACCTCGTCAAATCAAACGTTCCTCTCGCCGACATCGTCAAAGTAGTGAAGTCGGCTATCTAATTCCTCTTTTTCCGTATGGCACTGACCGACGCCGAGCTAAAGAAATTACTCCTTGAGCTGAGCTACGTCTCGGAAGAGGACATCAAGCGTGCCGAAGAGGTAGCGAAGAAACATGGGACGTCGCTCAAAGAGACGATGAAGGAAATGGATATTCTCAGTCAGGATCTCTACGAAAGTGCGATCGCTGAGTACTACCATTTGCCGTACTACGACCTTGGAAAAAATCCGCCGGCTGCGGACATTGTGACGAAACTGCCGGAGGATATTGCTCGCAACTACAACGCCCTACTCATCAATGATGAGAAAAATGTGCTGACTGTTGCTACCAGCGACCCGACGAATAAATTGCTCGAAGATGCAATCCGCAAGAACTACGGACAGGAGATTGCGATTTTCCCCGACAAGGAAGAAGCGGAGAAAAAGCAGACGTCGCGCAAGGCTGCTGCTCGCTTCAGTTTCACAAAGGAGAAAAAGGTTGCTCGTACCGAGTACAAGGGAAAAATTAACTTCGTCTACGCGTCCAGAAAAGCAATTGAGGCGTTCTTCGTGCATTATCGTAAGCCGCTTGCGACGCGCTTCCAGCAGATTATTGATG
>CAZUVN010000035.1:3902-8919 GCA_964623835.1 uncultured Candidatus Peribacteria bacterium | reverse complement strand
GGCAACATGGACATCCGTGTTTCCATTGTCCCAATTGTTGACGGTGAGAAAATCGTGCTTCGCCTTCTTTCAGAATACGTTCGCACGCTCACACTTGCCGACCTCGGATTCTCGGAGAAAAACAGACAGATCCTCGAGTCCGTATCGCACAAGCCGTTCGGTATGATCCTGACCACCGGTCCGACCGGTTCGGGTAAATCGACGACGCTCTACGCGCTCCTTAAATTGCGCAACCACCCAGACGTAAACATTTCGACCATTGAAGATCCGGTCGAATATAAAGTGCCCGGCATCAACCATATTCAGGTAAATGCCGAAACAAATCTTACGTTCGCCAACGGTCTGCGCGCTCTCATGCGTCAGGACCCGAACGTGATTCTCGTCGGAGAGATCCGCGACGGTGAGACTGCGTCCATCGCGGTGAACGCCGCACTGACCGGTCACCTTCTCTTCTCGACTCTCCATGCGAACGATGCGGTGACATCCGTTCCCCGTCTGTTAGAAATGGGCGTCGAACCGTTCCTTCTCGCATCTACACTCGAAGTCGTGATTGCCCAGCGCCTCGTCCGCCGCATTTGCCCGCACTGTCGCTATAGCTACACCGTTTCTGCGGCCGAAGCGGCGAAGCTCTTTCCCCACGCCGAGAAATTCTTCGGCACAGGAAGCCAGCTGCTCTACAAAGGAAAAGGCTGCGAGTCGTGTGGCGGTATCGGATTCTCGGGACGCATCGCCATCCATGAACTGCTGATCATGACCCCCGAGGTCGAAGACCTTGTTGTGAAGCGCGCATCCAGCGCCGAAATTCAGGTGGTCGCACGTAAGCAGGGAATGGAATCGTTGTTCGAAGACGGATTCGAAAAGATGAAAGCCGGTGTGACGACCATCGAAGAATTGCTCCGTGTCGCATCACCGCCGGATTCCCCTGCTGTAAAACCCAATGCCAACAAGAAACATTCCAAATAAGATAGGCAACGATGGGAATTTTATCCGCGTTCTGCGGAAGGTTGCACCGTTCCTTTTCAGAAAAAATGCAGCTCGCGTTTCGAAGAAGGTTGTTCGCGAACCGTTATCCGTTGTTCGAAAGAAGCAGAGTAGTAACGTTGTAAAAAAGAAACCGATAAAAAAGACATCAAAGAAGGCAAAGATCTCAAAGCCTGCGCGCCTCCCCGCTGCCACACTCGAAGCACGCAAGACGGTCAATACGCCGGTTGTCACGACATCTGCGCAGGTCGAGACGCCCATTGCGCCGCCGGTCGAGAAAAAGCCGAAAGGCCGTTTCATTCTGGCTCCGGAGGAACAGAACATAGATGCAAAGGCCGTCACATCGGAACTCCTCTCTGACGCAAAAAACGATGCGTTCCTTGGAAAAGTTGCACTAAAACAGACTGATGCAAAGGAGGTGAAAAAGATCAGTGCTTGGTCATTATTGGGCGGTCGTTTCTTCGGTGGTAAAGAAGCAGCATCCCCAGCACCTACAGAAGCCCCACCTGCCCTATCTGCAAAAGAAATTGCACAAGATTCATTTTTGCAACGCGTTCAGAAGAAAAATACCAATGCGGTTGTTGGAACCGCCGTTGATGAGGATGAGATTGAGGCTGCGAAACTGATCGGAAGTAAGACTGAGGAACTCCCCGATTCATTGGATGACATTGCGCATGGCGAAACCAAGAAAGCGCCTGCAGTAGAGCGTGCTAAGGGGCGCATTCTGTCCGCAGATGACTTGCGGAAGGAGACGAAAGAGGCAAAAGAGGCGGCATTGCGCGTGGAAAAGGAAGTGAAAGAGATAAAAGAGGAGATGCGAGCTCGCGGTAAAAAAGTGAAAGATGCAGAAGAGGATATTGAACCCAAGAAGATCGCGCCGACTGCCGAGAAGGTGCCGGAGACACCGCAGCCTTTGAGAGTCAAAGCTCCTGTAAAACCAAAGAACGGGTTCCAGAAATTTGCAGCGAGCATCGGTTACATCGGTCTCGGCAAGGAGCGCATGGCATTCGTCCAAAACCTTGCGACCATGTTGAATGCCGGCTTGCCGTTGATTGACGCTATCCGCACCATCCAAGCGGAAACGAAGCCAAAGCCGATGAAGAAACTGCTTCAGCGTATTCTGGATGCGGTCGACAACGGAAGTCCGCTCTGGCGCGCTATGGAAGCACAGAGCTTCTTTACGCCGCATGCAATCGCACTCGTTCGTATTGGTGAAGAGGCGGGAAGTTTGTCCGAAAACATGGCGTATCTTGCTGCACAGGAAGAGAAAGACCATGAGCTGAAATCCAAGGTGAAAATGGCGATGATCTATCCGTCGATTGTGATGACCATCATGGTGGTGGTTGTGGTGATTCTCGGAATGTTTGTGCTGCCAAATCTCATCGGTGTGCTGACGTCGCTCAATGTGCCGTTGCCGCTGGTGACGCGCATTGTGATTGCTGTCAGCAACGCCTTTACCGAATACGGAACAGTCGCGATTCCAGGCATGCTCGTGGGTCTGGTGGTACTAATTATCTTGAACAAATACACCGGCCTCAAAGTCGTCTTTCAGTGGATCACGTTCCGCATTCCCGGTGTCGGAGCACTTGCCCGACAGGCAACCATCGCCCGCTTCGGTGTTATTCTCGGCGGTCTGATGAAGGCAGGTGTTCCCGTGACCGAGGCCATGCACTCGCTGGTCGAAGTGACGACAATTGTTTCCTATCGCAATCTTTACAGTCGGATGCTCGACCACATCACCATCGGTGATTCATTCAGCAAGAGTTTCCAGTCTATTAAAGGCAGCGATAAGTTGGTTCCCCCGTCCGTTCAGCAGTTGGTGATTACCGGTGAAAAATCCGGAGCGCTCGCCGATATCATGCTGAAGATTGCGGATATCTACGATAAAAAAGCATCGGAGACCGCACAGAAACTCCCAATCATTCTTGAGCCGATGCTGCTGCTCTTCATGGGAGGACTGGTTGGTACCATCGCGTTTGCAATTCTGGTGCCGATCTACTCGATTGTCGGAAACGTTGGTCGCTAAGGACGCAAGGATGCAAAAACAAGTCATCCAAAGAATATCCAAAGGATAATCTTCAATACTGATTTTTGAACGTTGGATCTTCCATCTATCAAGCAGATTTTGATGATGTTTGTTCTACACTCTCGTAGATGCATAGAGGTTTCACGCTCATCGAATTGATTCTTGTGATCGGCATCCTTGCCGGTGCATCGGCCTTTGTTATTCCCGCATACCGCGATTACCAAATTCGAACAGATCTGAATATTGCGGCAGAGCATGTGACTCAGGCACTTGGTCGTGCTCGAATTTTGGCACAGGGAGGAGCTCGTTCGTCAGCGTGGGGGTTCTCCGTTTCGCGTATGACCCTGTTTGCTGGAGAGACCTATCAGAACCGCGATCAGACAGGTGATGAGCGCTACGCTTTTCCTCATACCATCGAAACATCCGGCTTAGATGAAGTGAGTTTCGCGCCAACGACCGGTGTGCCGAGTGCAACCGGAACGATTATTCTCACATCTCTGCGCGGAGAGCGGCGCACGGTCAGTATCATCATTGATCGTCAGGGTATAGCGATTGATCTCACCGATCGCTTGCGGATCTGCCATTGTAATTCGAATCCGCCGCATACGTTAAACATTCCCGAAGCTGCTTGGCCCGCACATCGTAGGCACGGAGACTATTTCGGACCCTGTGTTACCCCGAATATCTGCAAATAGAATTGAGGGACGTCAAGACAAAGTGACTCGCTGCGCATACGACTGCTGCAAGGATGGATACAATAGGAGGGACTTTCATCCCCCTCTCTTCCATGCGTCGCCCAGGGTTTGCTCTTCTCGAGCTTGTACTTGTCATCGGTATCATCGGTATTGTCGGCAGCATGAGCGTGCCGCTCTATCGTGATTATCAGGTTCGCAGTGATCTGAACCTTGCCACGGAGCAGGTAACGCAGGGTATCGCACGCGCACGATTGCTATCACAGTCTGCACAAAATGATTCTGGTTGGGGTTTCTACATTCCTGCCGGCGTTCTGTACAAAGGTGACAGTTATGAAAATCGCGATACTGGCTACGATGAAGATTATCCGATGCCATCGACGATCATGGTGACCGGTTTGACCGAGGTTGCGTACAGCAAGATTGCAGGTGTCCCGAGCAATACAGGTGCCATTAACCTTATTGCCTTAAACCAGGAGCAGCGCACGATTTTCATCAAGGTCGAGCATGAGTCGATTGCGATTGTGGAAGAGGAAGATCTGACGATTTGTCACTACCCTCCAGGGAATCCCGGCAACAGTCAGACGCTTAATATCAACGAGGCCTCTTGGCCTGCACACCGTGATAACCACGGAGATACGCTCGGTGCGTGTCCGACGGCATCTTCCACGGCGGTCTCATCTGCAATAAGTTCCAGCAGAAGTTCCAGCGTACCATCCTCGACGCCAGCTTCTTCGAGTGTGGCAAGCGGAGGAGATGCAGGTTCATCTGCTCCAGCGACGTGCGAGGATCGCTTCAGTGTTGCGGCTGACGGAACCATCACGACAACCGGACCACTGAGTGTCCGATTCGATTCATTAGGTGCACAGTTCGGCTATGGCAACGGAGGACCGGATGTGCCCGTTAAGGTCGCGTACCGCAAGAAGAACAGCGGCAGCTGGAGCAACTTGTTCGGTGGAAATGCGATCAATGGAAACGGCGGTGCGACGCAGACTGTGTCGAATTTCAAGAATAACGATAAGGTGATTCTGCGTTTCTGGGCAAAGTACAACAACAACGGATGGCTCTCGTATGATCGCCAGATTTTCAGCAATGACGGTAACAAGAATATCTTAGTGTTGCGCAACGGAGACGCCGCTCCGACTATTCCCGGATCCAACGGCCAGACAGCTATCTCCACCTTGCTCCAAAGCATTACTGTCGACGGTGATATCAGCATTGGCCAGTACGACGCGGTTTTGATTGGAGATTTCAACCGTCCGGATTGTAACTCGTGCAGCAACAACTATTGTTCCAACTGCACGGGTGTCGACTACCA
>CAZUVN010000035.1:0-3802 GCA_964623835.1 uncultured Candidatus Peribacteria bacterium | reverse complement strand
GGCATGGGCGTGTTCGTGCTGTTCATCGCCGCTGTCGGCATGACCATGCTTTACGGACAGGAGGGAACCATCATGGCGGGAGATCGCGCGCGCGCGACGTATCTTTCCGAGCAAGCCATGGAAGCGGCACGCGCGGTCCGTGATCAATCTTTCGCGTCGTTGGCCGCGGGTCAGCATGGATGGCGCATCAACGGAACAACATGGTCTTTTACCGGATCGCAGGTCACCTTCACCGGTTCGTATACGACCAGTCTGACAGTCGGCACCATCGCCTCCGATGCGGTCACACTTACCGCACGAACCGTCTGGAAACACGGATACAACCGATCGGGATCCGTTGTACTGACCAGTGAGCTGACCGACTGGCGATCAACACGGTCCGTGGGTGATTGGTCCAGTCTCACTGTTGATGGAACCTACTCCCCCGGTGGATCGCCGGGCTTTACCGATCTCTCATTGTTCTCGGGTTCGTATGTATTTGCGGCAACCACATCGAGCCCCGGCATCTATGTAATCGATACGCAATCAACAGCAGCTCCTGCGCGTATCAATAGCTCGTTTTCGCTGGGAGTCGGTGCGTATGACACGGTTATCCGGGGGAATATTCTCTTTGTTGCAACCGACGATTCATCGCAGGAGATACGTGCATATCGTATATCCAATCCTGCAACATTCTCATCTGCACAACTGCTTGCATCCTACAATGTGCCCGGCTCGGCACGCGTCCGATCTCTCGCACTCAATGGAACGACGCTCTACGCAGGTGCAACGGTCAACGGTACGGCGGGGCAAGATGAGTTTTACAGTTTCCGCGTGTCTTCGGGCGGCACCATCACATTGCTCGACTCGGTGGATGATTCGGGTGACGTCATGGGCATTGCTGTATCCGGAACGTCTGCGTATCTCGCAAGCACGCTCGACACCGGCGAGTTGCGCGTTGTTGATGTTGAGAGTGGCAGCAATATCTCACTGCTCGGCGGCTACAATCTTTCCGACCGCACGCTCGACGCTCTTGCGATTGTTGTCAGTGGTACGGCTGCAATTATCGGTACGCAGAAAGGGACGAGCATTCAAGAGGTGGTGATGTTTCACAGGGAAAACGGAGGAGTGCCTGTTCCTCCTCCAGGTCCCTGGTATCACGAGGGAAGTGGCAGCATCGTCAGCATCGATACGGATCCGCGCAAATGTGTCGCGTTTCTTGCCGCGCAGTCGGGTCGCAAAGCGTTACAAGTGATGAACATGCGCAACACTGCCACATTGGCAGAGCTGGCGACCTATACATCAACAAGTGGATTCGGTAATGCGGTGTTGTATGACATGCGTCGTGACAGACTTCTGTTACTGACAGATCAGTCCTTGATTATCTTCCGACCCGGCACGACGACCGGCACATGCCCATGATTTTTATATCTCGTGAACAACGGCACAAAGATTCTCACCTCTCCTTTTGGAAGAGGGGCAGGGAGAGAGGGGGCTATATTTTTCTGGTGACCATTCTGATGGTCGGCGTCATCGCAACAGCGACGGCCTCATCGCTGATGCTGCTTGGATGGGCCGCAGAGCAAAACGGCTTTCTCGTATCGCAGTCTGCTCAGGCGTATGAGTATGCACGTACGTGTGCAGAGCGCGCCCTCGGCAAACTTCGATATGACCCGAACTACGCCGGCGAGCAGGCGTTCGTTTTTGAGAGAGGGTGGTGTGAAATTCGCTCCATCGGTGGAACCGGCAACGAAGATCGCACCATTTGTGTGGCGGGATATAGCGGAGAGGGCGTTCGTCGTTTGCAAGTGCAAGCCGTGCAGCTGTATCCCACTGTTATGGTCGATGGTTGGAGTGAGATCGTTTCCTTCAGTTACTGTCCATGATAGCCACACGTCGATTGGGGGCGACGCTGATTGAGTTGATGATTTTTCTCGGCATCCTCGCGATGGTGGTTGCCGTTGCCTTGCCGATGTTTTACTCGGCGACCGAAAACCGATTGCTGCAGCAGACGATTTCCATTGTCGAGCAGAACGGTACGCAGATGCTGCAAAATGCGGCACTGCACATTCGCAATGCCGAACGCGTCATCTCCCCTGCTGCCGGGCAAACAGGATCGGTGCTTGTATTGCAAACATCATCCGGTGCAACCGATCCCACAATCATCGGCGTGAGCAGCGGCACGTTGGTTATTATTGAACATGCAACCAAGCAGCCGGTGAGCAGCCCGCAGGTGGCGATTCAGAGTTTCGTTGTGCGTAACACCTCGGTTTCGGCGACTCGACCCAGCGTGCGCATCACCTTCACGTTGTCACGGACTATTCGCTTGCAGTTGCCGCACAGTTATTCCCGGTCATTCGATGCGACAGTGTCGCTTCTGCCCGATGATCTAGCGACGGGCAACCCGTGCGGTTGCGCTCCGCCGACCTGCGACGGAGGCGACACATACACCTGGCGTGTTTGCCAAGAGAGTGTGTGCTACGCCGCGACGACATCGATGGAGTGTCCGTGACGGACTCGATAGTCAGTCATGTTTCTTTTACGCGTCAAGCGAAAACAAAAACTATTTCAACGGTGATTGTTATAATAACCGCCGCAGTGAGGACTTCGTCCCACCGTTTCCTTTCATTTCTTCCCTACCCTCTTCATGTCATCTGCTCAGTCGCGACGGGGATTTACGCTCATCGAGCTTCTTCTCGTCATCGGTATCATTGCCATCTTGGCATCCATCGTGATCGTTGCTATCAACCCCACCAAGCAGCTTGGTGATGCACGCAACGCACAGCGCCGTTCAGACGTAAACACGATCCTGAACGCCGTGTACCAGTACGCCATCGATAACAACGGTACGATCCCAGCTGGTATCACGACAACGGCTGATGAGATCTGTCAGACAGGCGGCACGACCGTCGGTTGTGTTGATCTCGCAGTCCTCACAGGTTCCTACCTGGTGAGCATCCCGAACGATCCTCAGGCTACAGCTGACGATGCCGGTTATACGATCGTCCGCGACTCAAACAGCCGCATCACGGTTGCTGCTCCTCTTGCTGAGAACAGCGAGACGATCAGCGTCACACGCTAATCTCATTCATACTTGCACAGTACACAATGCCCTCCCATGCGGAGGGCATTGTTGTATATAATCGACACATGAGTACACGACGCGGATTTACTCTCATCGAATTGCTGCTGGTGATCGGCATCATCGCAATTCTTTCGTCGATTGTGATTGGCGCATTGAGTCCTGCTCGTCAGCTTGGATCCAGCCGTGACGCCAAGCGCCGTTCGGACGTAAACACGATCCTGAACGCCGTGTACCAGTACGCCATCGATCATCAGGGGTTGCTGCCCTCTACCATCCCATCAGGTACTTCCAGGCAGATCTGCCGTTTGAATGCCGGCGATTGCGACGAGGTTGATCTTGATGCTCTCAGCGGAACGTATCTCGTCTCCATTCCCGTCGATCCCCAAGCGCCCGAAGCGGGCACCGGGACTTCGTACTTCATCCGGCGCGATGCCAACGGCCGTTTAACCGTTTCGGCTCCCGAGGCCGAGGGCGACGATGCAATCAGTATTACGAGATAGGAAGGCAAAGAAGAAACAGAGGCATAGAAGGCAAAGAAGTGGCGTAAAAAGCTGTTTTGTCCTCTTCCCCGTTTTTGCCCTCTTTGCCATCAAAAGTGGCATTTTAGGCCATTTTTTGCTATAATAGAGAGATAGAACCATCACTCCGTTGACTCCCAAAAACACTCCCCAGCCGGCCGCAATCCATACATCAATTCTCTCGCGCATGCTCGCGCAGGCGCTCATTTTGACCGCGTTC
>CAZUVN010000034.1:0-11938 GCA_964623835.1 uncultured Candidatus Peribacteria bacterium | reverse complement strand
GGTTCTGACACATGTCGGAACAGCCGTCTCCGTTGTCGGTGTTTCCGTCGTCACACTGCTCGCCTCCTTCGATGATCGAGTTGCCGCAAACGGCAACCACCTCTTCGTTTGTGAAGGTGCAGGTAATCACTTCGCCGATATCGAGATCAATGGATGCGGTGGATGTTCCGACGTTCGTCGACGAACCGCCGTCTGCATCGAAACAGGTTAGACCCGTCAGTTCCCATCCGGATGTTACTGATTCGGTGACCGTGTATTGACCGGCAATGTACCCGCCAGAGAACATGTTCGAGTATGTACCATCTGCATCATCATCGAGCGTGAAGACGGTGGTCAGAAGTGGGAATGCATTGTTGTAACCTGTGAATTCAAAATCCTGCTCATCGTCAGGAGCTGTATCTTTCTCGATGACAATAAGACCCTTAAGAAGACCTGTCTCTTCACAGTTAATCTCCGTATCTGCTCCGCCAGCTGTTGAACGGCAGTAGTCGATACCATCGCCACCATCGAGGTCATCACTCAGGGCAAGGCCACCACGAAGGCTGTCGTTGCCATCCTCACCGAAGATGTCGTCATTGCCGAGTCCGCCATCAACGACGTCGTGACCCGCGCCGGCACAGATTGTGTCGCCAGCCGCATTTCCATTGATCGTATCGTCACCATCGGTACCAACGATGACATCACTGCCAGATGTACCGTTCAACGTTCCCGTGTATACCGCTCCGTCATCGGGTCCACCAGCGATCTGTTGTTGCCGCGGACGTAAATCGTTGCAGAGAAACCGTTACACATCGGTGCCGGTTCGATCTGACACATCATGTCACAACCATCACCGTCATCAGTGTTTCCGTCATCACATGTTTCACCGCCTTCGATGACAGAGTCGCCACAGACCGGATCATTCACAATGATTGTCCAGAATGAACTCCAGTCGCTCATATTTCCCTCATCATCGACCGAGCGAACATGCCAGTAGTATGTACCCTCGGGCGTACCAGCAGCGTTGATTTCAGACACTGCAAGATTTCCAGATGTGTATGCAGGAGTGACAAATGATCCATCCGGGTTCGTCGCGGAATCAGTAGCAGATTGATAGATATATGTAACGGGACTAGAAGGATCTGTTTCGTCCGTCCAATCGATGATGCCAATTGTCAGAGTTGTAAGAGTGGAGCCATCGGCAGGAGACAGATGTGTCGGAACCGCTGGCGGCGTCGTATCAACAACAGTTGAGTTGGCGAACGTGCAGGTCAGAACATCCGCTACATCGAGATCGAATGTTGCAGTGGACGTACCAATGTTGCCGGATGTTCCTGCGTCAGTCGTACAGACAATGCTATCGAGATTCCAGCCAGCCTCCCCGGTCTGAACAGCTGTATATGTACCGGCAGCAAGAGCGACGCCAATGGAGTCCTCGCCGTTTACCGACGTAATACCGCTTGTACCAGTGAAGTCGAATGCCTGGCCTGGCATGTCGGGAGTTGTATCAACCGAAACAACCACGATGCCCTGTGCACCGGATCCCTCTCCATTCGTGGAAGAGTCGGTTCCACCTGCACCATCATCGATGTAGTCATATCCATCTCCACCGTTCAGCGTATCGTTGCCAGTTCCACCGACAATCGAGTCGTTGCCATCTCCGGCGTTCACATTATTCGTACCATTTCCGACATTGATTACGTCATCACCGGAACCAGTTGTGACTGTGTCATTTCCCGATCCTCCTGTAACGGTGTTATTGCCATCTCCGGCGTTCACATTATTCGTACCATTTCCGACATTGATTACGTCATCACCGGAACCAGTTGTGACTGTGTCATTTCCCGATCCTCCTGTGATGGTATTCATTCCATTTCCTGCAGTTATGTTGTTTGTTCCATTTCCTGCATCGATTGTGTCATCTCCGTCGCCAGTGACAATCGTGTCGTTACCAGATCCACCTGTCACCGTGTTGTTACCTTCACCTGCATTGATGTTGTTGGTGCCATCTCCGGCATCAATCCAATCGTTACCACCTGTTGTAGTAATGGTGTCGTTTCCATTGCCTCCACAGATCGTGTCGTTTCCGCCATTACCATTGATAGTGTCCGTACCTCCGCGACCGACGATCACATCATCGCCTGCTGTACCGTTGATCGTCTCTCCTCCTGTTGTACCGACAATTGTGGCATCTAATCCATTACAGGTGTAGACATCAAAATCAACAACAAGCTCAGCATAGGTCACACGCACTGCATCGGTATCGTTCAGTCTGACACCAAACCGTGACGTCCATGCATTCACCTCTGCCGCCGTCCAATCATCGCCGGTGAATGGATTTGTGTTCCATGTCTGACTTTCAGTGGAATACGAAGAGCCTGCTGTTTTGTTCGAACCTTCATCATAGTCAGTTCCGCCCAATCCCTTTTCGACGAACAGACGGATAGTGGAGTTAGAGCCACCGTCACGCTTGGTCCTCACATTGAGTCTCACAGAGTTAACAACAGCACCGGGAGAAATTCCTGCGTTTGCAAAAACAAAACTCTGCTTCTCACCATTCGTAGATTCTGAAATGTACAGCGTATCGCTGTCATTCGTTGCGACCGCTGCGACTTTTGTACCGCTGTTTGCAGTCCATTGATCGAAGTTACCGACTGATGTGACAGCGAGCGTTGTGGTTGCTGCAGTTGCAATTGGAGCAAAGACTCCAAACATAAATGAACTCAGTACAATGTTCGACGAAATAACCGCGAGAGAGAATCGTGCTGATCTCTTGCGCGCGGCAGGGTTGCTCTGCAGCATAGGAAGAAGGAGGAAAGAAAAGAGAAGAAGACTGAACAAAAGACAATACTATAACGCTTCACAGAAGCGAAGCAACTATATTCTGCTCGAAATAGGCAAAACACGCCAATTCTCGCGCTTGACAGACAAGCTAGACAAAAAGACGATCATAAAATGTGATCACAATTTGACGCTTTCTTGTCAGCTTTTCTTAACTTTTCGCTTCCAATAGATCCACCCGACCAGGAGCACAATCGCCAAGGCTACCACTGCCTGAATCACCGACTCAATGCTATCAAAGCCCTCAACCAGGTTATGCAACGCCTCGATACCGGTGAATCCGACGTACAAATAAAAGAAGTCGCGAACAACAGTGCCGAAGAATGTCGAAACCAAATAGACCCGCAACGGAATTTTGACGAACCCGCAGCACACCGAAACCACCATGCTCGACATAATCGGCAATGCACGGAGGAACAACAGCACCCATAAATCTTTCCAGCCGCCATTCAGCCGCTTCCCTAAATTCTCCACCTCCTCGTGCGTTACACCGATGAAGCGACCGAAGCGTGGGATTAACACATCCTCAGCTTTGGAGGCAATGTAATAGACCAGTACAGCTCCGACCGTTTTACCGGCGGCGGCAATCAGCGAGAGAATGAGCAAATACCACATCGGCTCCTGCTGAGCGGCGGCAATGGAACCGGTCACCGTCATCACCACCGGCGATGGAATGGGGGCAAGGACTTCCTCTATAAAGGAAGCGACGAACGCAAAAATTTCGAGCGGTACATTCTGCGCCCAGGTAAGCAGTGATTGTGTGACGGAGTCGAACATAGAAAAAGTTTACCTTTAGAAACGTCCTTCACGAAGCAAAAAACGTTAAGAAGACGCGGATGAAGCAAACGAATCAAAAGAATCAAAGGAGCGTTTTCCTTTGATTCCTCTGAATCTTCTGATTCGTTTGAATCCTCTTCATTACCCGTTACTTCGCGATACCGCCGTCGATCCTGCGCGGGAGGCAATGATTTCATCGGCAACGTTGCGTGGCACGCGTGCGTAGTGACTTGGTTCCATCGCATAGCTGGCGCGACCCTGTGTCATAGAACGAATGTCTGTTGCGTATCCGAACATGGCAGCCAATGGAACTTCTGCCTGAACGACCTTGGCCATACCGCGATCGCTCTGACCGAGGATCATACCGCGGCGGGAGTTAAGATCTCCCATCACGTCTCCAAGGAAGTTTTCCGGCGTCGTCACTTCCACTTTCATGATCGGCTCGAGAATCGCAGGATCAGCCTTCTTAGCCTCTTCCTGGAATCCGATCGATGCGGCGAATTTGAAAGCCATTTCGGACGAGTCGACATCGTGGTAGCTACCGTCGAGCAGCTCGACTTTCACATCGACCACCGGGAAGCCGGCCTGGATACCGCGGGACATACCCTCCTGGAATCCCTTGTCACACGGAGAGATGAATTCACGCGGGATGCGACCTCCGACAACGGAGTTGACGAACTCGTAGCCCTTACCCGGCTCCTGCGGAATAAGCTTGAAGATGACGTGGCCGTACTGACCGCGACCACCGGACTGCTTGATGTACTTGCTCTCGCCCTCCACTTCCTTCCCGATTGTCTCGCGATACGCGACCTGCGGCTTACCAACGTTGGTCTCCACTTTAAACTCGCGACGCATGCGGTCGACAAGAATATCGAGGTGGAGCTCTCCCATTCCGGAGATGATCGTCTGGTTCGTCTCGTCATCGGTGCGAACACGGAACGTCGGATCTTCTTCTGAGAGTTTCTGCAACGCCAGACCCATCTTTTCCTGATCGGCCTTTGTCTTCGGCTCAATAGCAATCGAGATCACCGGCTCGGCGAAGGTAATCGATTCCAGCAAGACCGGCTTGGTTTCATCGCAGAGTGTGTCACCGGTGCGTGCTTCCTTTAGACCGATCACCGCACCGATATCTCCGGCCTGGATTTCCTGAATTTCCTCGCGGGAGTTTGCGTGCAGACGGACAAGGCGCCCGATGCGCTCTTTGTTTCCGGTGCGTGCGTTATACACCTGTGTTCCTGTCTTGAGGACACCGGAGTACACACGAACGAAGGTGAGACGACCAACGAATGGGTCGGTCGCGATTTTGAATGCGATGGCAGAGAACGGCTCGTCGTTGGACGGCTTGCGCTCAATCGCTTCGCCGGTATCGGGGTGCGTACCCTTAATGGACGGAACGTCGAGCGGGTTTGGCAGGTAGGCAGTGACAGCGTTCAGCACCAACTGCACACCGATGTTCTGCAAGCTTGATCCGCAGAGAACCGGATAGATTTTGCTCTGGACGGTTGCGGCACGAATACCCTTGAACAACTGCTCATCGGTGAGCGCACCGTTCTCCAGGAAGTAGTCGATCAGGTCGTCATTGGCTTCAGCCACTTTCTCCATCAGCACCGCGCGGTACTCGCTGACTTCATCGGTCATGTCTTCCGGAATGGGAATCTCGATGATGTTCTCGCCGTGCTTCCCTTCAAACTTGTAAGCCTTCTTTCCAACCAAGTCGACGATGCCGGAGAACTCGCTCTCGGCGCCGATCGGCAACTGAATTGCAACGGCCATCTTGCTGAGACGATCATGAATGGATCCGAGCGACATGTAGAAATCACCTCCGATCTTGTCCATCTTGTTGATGAATGCGACGCGGGGAACGTGATACTTGTCTGCCTGACGCCACACGGTTTCGGACTGCGGCTCCACACCCTGTGATGCGTCGAACACCGCAACTCCTCCGTCAAGCACGCGCAGTGAACGCTCAACCTCGGCCGTGAAGTCCACGTGTCCCGGTGTGTCGATCAGGTTGATGGTAATGTCTTGCTCTCCAGATTCACCGGGGACAATCCCCTTCCAGTGACACTGCGTTGCAGCGGCTGTGATGGTGATTCCACGCTCCTGCTCCTGCTCCATCCAGTCCATGGTTGCTGCACCTTCGTGCACTTCACCGATTTTATAGTTCTTACCGGTGTAGAACAGAATGCGCTCGGACGTCGTGGTTTTACCCGCGTCGATGTGAGCGATAATTCCGATGTTACGAACGTGTTTGAGATCCATGGTAGATGAACGGAAATAGTGCCAGCTGCGAGCGAAAAAAGGCTAGCGGCTGTAAAAGCTGGAGGACTATACGGAAATCAAACATCGCATGCAACGTCTTTTTGGCCTTTATGCCCCTATTCGAGGCGTTTTTCGAATAATTTCCGACAGAGGACCAAAGCGTGCCGATGCAAATGAAACACCCCGTGCTGCGGGACAAAGATAGAACCGCAGTCCAATGCGGTTTTCTTTTCTGCGTGCTCCTGCACTAATCTGGTTATTTCCGCCGCAATTCGACAATCGATTTCGGCAGGAAGCAGCTGGTGAACGGACGCTGCCGTACGCACCTCTTCTTCCACCGCGGCCAGAACATCGCATTCCCATTGATGCCTTGTCGCATCATCAATCCTCTCACCGGATTCACGGAATATCCGATGAATTGCACAATCAATATCGGTTTCAATAATCTGCTGCAGAAGACCGACATCAAGATGCTCAACGTGGAATCCGGAAGGACGGAAAGAAGTCATGATGGGGATATGTGTGTGAAAATGTTGAGAACCTATTATACTCGCCGCACTATTATTGTCAAGGGTCAAGCATCGAGATTTTGGCTAAGATAAGAGGAAAAGTATAGTTAACATTACACAATATCTTGTATATAAAAAGACCCGCGAACCTACGCGGGTCAAAAGGGTGATTGATCTCAAATTTCAGGTCCAAGGATTGGAATGTGCTCCAGTTGTTGCCTGTTCTGCTGTTTCGTCTGATCGATGATCCGCGTACCGGATTCATAGTGTTCGACAGTGAAGACGACCGGCAAAGACTGTGATGAACGAACCGCAATCGGGTCTGCGCCACTGACCACCAGAAGGTAATCGAAGAGACCTGTCACTCGATTCATTTTACCGGTCGCAGTAATCAGTGTTGTGTTTTCCGGCAAGTCCTTCAATTCTTTACTGAAGAACGAAAAAGTCGGCGCTGCAGCAATTGTTGCCCAGTTGACGAAGAGTACTGCAATAATGCAGAGAACATTTCCGATCAAGAGCCTCCACGAAATCTTGCGCTGCTCTACCAGTTGCTGCCGCAGCAACACCATCTCCTTCCACTGATCTTCCGGCGAAAGTTTTTGAAAATCACCAAGCATCATGCGTCGTCCCCTTTCCGAAACATGTGAGAGATCGAATCATTCCTGTCCAATGAGACAGGGCGACGATCCTACACTTATTTGGCGAGGTGCGCGAACGCTTTGTTCGCCTGCGCCATCTTCACCACATCCTGCTTCTTCTTGATGGCACCACCCTGTTCGGACGATGCATCGAGCAGTTCGAGAGCGAGTTTCTGTGCCATCGGCATACCCTTGCGGTCACGTGCTGCAGTCAGAATCCAGCGGATGGACAGAGCCTGCTGACGGCGAGGCGTTACTTCGACCGGAACTTGGTACACAGATCCTGCAACTCGCTTAGGGCGAACCTCAATGAGCGGCGTCGCGTTCAGAATGGCTTTGTTAAATACTTCCATCGGGTCCTCCTTGGTGCGTGTCTTGATGATATCGAGCGCGTCGCTGAAAATACGACGTGCGGTCGACTTCTTTCCTCGCTGCATGATGCAGCACACGA
Organism: uncultured Candidatus Peribacteria bacterium; assembly: GCA_964623835.1. Classification (GTDB taxonomy): domain Bacteria; phylum Patescibacteriota; class Gracilibacteria; order Peribacterales; family Peribacteraceae; genus JAKQEM01. Next base: position 4,481 of record CAZUVN010000034.1, on the reverse strand, counting down.
ACTTTTCAATGTTCGGGTTGGAGCCTTCGGGGATGTAGGACTTAACCTTGGTAGACATACGAATTCAGAATTTAGAATTAAGAATTTTGAGGAGGTTGGAGAACAAAGTTTAGAGGAATTATGGAGGGGGTAGCGGAGGAGAATTCTGAATACTGAATTCTCAATTCTGCATTACTTTGCGGCTGGCTTAGCTCTGCGGGCACCGTAGCGGGAACGACCCTGCTTGCGGTTGCGCACACCTTCGGTATCGAGCACACCGCGGACGATGTGGTAACGAACACCCGGAAGGTCTTTTACACGTCCTCCGCGGACCAATACCACCGAGTGCTCCTGGAGGTTGTGGCCTTCTCCCATGATATAGGCCTTCACTTCGTGACCGTTCACCAAGCGCACACGGGCAATTTTGCGGAGAGCGGAGTTCGGCTTCTTCGGCGTCATCGTGGTCACTTTCAAGCACACTCCACGCTTGAAAGGCGCACCCTTAGGCATGTCGACCGGGCGCATTTTGAGCGCATTCCACGTGTATTGCAGGGCTGGAGCCTTGCTTTTAACGCGCTTGCTTTTGCGTGGACGGCGGATTAACTGGTTGATAGTTGGCATAATAGTTGGATGGTGGCCTGCCGGACGAAGCCTTGGCGTAGGCCGGGGGATCTTAATGGAGGGAATTACGGGAGTAAAGGGGATTCTTTGGCTTTCGGGATGGGCTGGCGGCTCAATTTAGTCCTTATTATTGGCTTCTTCGGCCTCAGCCTCGGCCTGGAGCTCTGCGTGGCGGATGCGGTAAATTTCACCGGTTGGGATCAGGCGGCCAATAATGACGTTTTCCTTCAAACCGGCCAGCATGTCGATTTTGCGCGTTGTGGCGGCATCAACGAGGACGCGGATGGTTTCCTGGAAGGATGCACCGGAGAGCCAGCTATCGGTAGCCAGCGCGACACGCGTGATACCCAAGAGGAGCTGTTCGTAGGTTGCGATCTTGCCACCCTTGGTCTTCATCAGACGCTCGTTCTCGTAGTCAACTTCGCCCTTATCGGCAACTTCACCGGACAGGAACTTCGTGTCACCGGCATCGCTGATGCGGACCTTGCTAAACATCTTGCGAACGATGATTTCCAAGTGCTTATCGTTGATGGTCTGACCCTGGGAGGCGTAGATGTGCTGCACCTCGTGCACGACGTAGTTCTGCACCGCGTAGACACCCTTCTTTTCCAGAAGATCCTGCAAGTTGAAGTGACCCATGTTCAACGCATCACCGACCGTGACGCGGTTGCCCGTCTTAACGATGAGCGATTCACGGGGACCGAACTGGTAGGAGCGATCCTGGAGCTCCTCGTGCTTCACGACAATGATGCCGCCTGCAACCGTTGAGACCACACCGGCGCTGAGTGCGCGGACAACCGACTTGTCGTACTTTGACTTGGCTAGAACTTCGCGCTCAGCGACTTTGTCTCCTTCTTTTACGTTCGGCTCGAACCCGGCCTGCAGGTGGTAGTGATCATCTCCTGGGGTCTCCTCATGAACAAGTACCGACGTCTTTCCTCCCTGGTGGCTTACTTTGACAACACCGGAGATTTCGACGAGCTGAGCGCTTGTACGTGGGTTGCGTGCTTCGAACAATTCTTCCACGCGGGTAAGACCCTGCGTGATGTCGGCTCCTTCGGCGACACCTCCCATGTGGAAGGTACGCATGGTGAGCTGCGTTCCCGGCTCTCCAATGGATTGCGCGGCGATGATTCCAACCGGTGTTCCGATCTTCACCGTCTTGTTGTTTCCAAGGTCACGTCCGTAACACTTCACGCAGATTCCCTGCTTGGTCTTGCAGGTCATGATTGAGCGCACGGCAACCTCCTGAATTTTGTGCGCATGCATCAGATCGATCAAATCGGCGTCGATTTCCACGTCGCGCTTGGCAATAACAGCGCCGTCGATGCCGACAAGATCCTGACCGACGGTACGACCGAAGATGCGGCTCTCGAACTTCTCGCCGATCTTCTCGCTGTCCTCCTTGGTGATGATATGAATATCCTTTGATCCACAGTCCTCTTCGCGAATGATGATGTCCTGCACGGCGTCGACAAGGCGGCGTGTGAGGTATCCGGCTTCGGCGGTCTTAAGAGCGGTGTCGGACTTACCTTTGCGTCCTCCGTGCGTCGCGATGAAGTACTCAAGAACGGAGAATCCCTGCTTGAGGTTAGATTTAATCGGAAGTTCGATGGTACGACCGGACGGGTTGGCAACGAGTCCCTTCATACCTCCGAGCTGCGTGACCTGTCCCCAGTTACCGCGAGCTCCGGAGTCGATCACGTACGTGATATCGTTCTCCGGCACGGCAAGGAACGACTTGATCATCGCGTTGGATACAATGTTCTTCGTCTCGGACCAGATGCGGATGGAATGCACGTAGCGCTCATCGGCCGTAATGAAGCCCTTCCAGTAGAAGTTGTTGATCTGGCGAATCTTCTCGTCTGCCTCGGCGACGAGTTCGTCGTACTCCTTCGGCACAAGAATGTCGCTCGATGCAATCGACACACCGGACATCGTTGCGAATTTGAATCCAATGTCCTTGATGCGATCGGCAAACTTCACCGTCTCGTCTTCACCGACAAGTTCCAACGCCTTCGCAATCTGCGCGGAGAGCACCTTCTTGGTGAGGGCCTGCGTGACGTGGCCAAGCTCTTTCGGCATCACCTCTTCAAACTTGAGACGGCCAACCGATGTGTCGATGATCTCGGTCTGACCCTCCTGTCCGTACACCGGAACACGCACTTTGATCTTCGCCTGAAGGTCAACAACACCGGAGTCGAATGCGAGGAATGCTTCATCGGGGTTGGCAAAAATCATGCCCTCTCCCTTCTTGCCGTCGTGCACCTGCGAGACGAAGTAGCAACCAAGCACCATGTCCTGAACCGGGTTGATGATTGGCTCACCAGCAGATGGCTTCAGCACGTTGCGGTTGGCGGCCATCAAGTTTTTGGCTTCCTCCTGAGCTTTTTCGGAAAGCGGCACGTGAACGGCCATCTGGTCTCCGTCGAAGTCGGCGTTGAACGCGGTACAAGCAAGTGGGTGCAACTGGATAGCAAGACCTTCAATCAGCGTCGGCTTGAATGCCTGAATACCAAGGCGGTGCAGCGTCGGAGCGCGGTTGAGCAGCACATGCTTGTCTTTGATCACTTCTTCAAGAATGTCCCACACCTCCTTTGATCCGTCCTGGATGAGACGCTCGGCGGCTTTCACGTTGTGCGCTAGCTCGCGGCGGATGATGGTTCCAATCACGAACGGCTTAAAGAGCTTCATTGCCATTTCTTTCGGCAGACCACACTGATTCAGTTTGAGGTGCGGACCGGCGACGATCACCGAACGACCGGAGTAGTCGACGCGCTTACCGAGAAGGTTCTGACGGAAGCGACCCTGCTTACCCTTCAACATGTCGGAGAGCGAACGCAGCTTGCGGCGATCACCGGCAGTGAAGAGTGTCTTTCCTCCGCGAGCGGAGTTATTGAGCAATGTATCGACTGCTTCCTGAAGCATGCGCTTCTCGTTGCGGTTGATGACTTCCGGAGCACCGATGCTCATCAGCTTCTTCAGACGGGAGTTTCTGTTGATGACGCGGCGGTACAAATCGTTGAGGTCCGATGCGGCAAAGCGTCCTCCGTCGAGCTGCACCATTGGGCGCAAGTCAGGAGGAAGAACTGGCAAGCGTGTCGGGATCATCCACGTAGGATCGATACCGGCCTGCACAATCGAGTTCACGAACTTCATGCGCTTCACGATCTTCTTCAGTTTTTGACCCGAAGAATTCTCGCGCTCGGTCTGCAAATCCTTCGCCAGCTGTTCCAAGTCGATGTTCATCATCACTTCGCGGAGTGACTCGGCACCGGTTCCAGCGCGGAACACGTGTCCGAATTTCATGTTCATCTCGCGGAATTTGAGCTCGGAGAGAACGGATCCCGAGTGGAGGTTTTTCAGGTCATCAAGCGCCTCTTTGTGGTTAGCCTTCAGATTTTCGAGTCTTTCGGCAACTTCCTTATCCAACGCATCGAGCTGTGCACGGGTTGCATCGCTCTCGGTCAGCTGCTTCTTCGCATCCTCATACTCGCGCTGTACCTGCTTCTTACGATTGTCCATGGATGCGCTCAGCTCTTTTTCCGCTTCGTTCTTGGCATCCTCGTTCACGGCAATCACGATGTACGCCGCAAAGTAGACGATCTGCTCGAGCGTCTTAATAGGAAGATCCAACAGCAAACCGATGCGCGACGGGCTGGAACGAAGGAACCAGATGTGTGCGATTGGCACAGCTAGGTTGATGTGTCCCATGCGCTCGCGGCGGACGATCGATCGAGTAACCTCCACACCACACTTCTCACAGATCACTCCTTTATAGCGGATTCCCTTATATTTACCGCAGAAACACTGGAAGTTCTTCGTTGGTCCGAAGATACGCTCACAGAAGAGGCCATCTGGCTCCGCACGCTGGGTGCGGT
>CAZUVN010000033.1:0-12151 GCA_964623835.1 uncultured Candidatus Peribacteria bacterium | reverse complement strand
ACCATACTCGCCGCAGACCCATAGGGTCTGCGGCGTTTAATTATGCATACACATCAGACAGCAACCGGCTCCTCTGCTATCTCCGGCACGTCTTCCGTCTTCAGCTCCTCATGATCGGCGTGTGCTTCGCTCTCGGGGCGCGTACCAAGCAACACAACATCCTCAATCACAATTTCCGTGCGGAAGATTTTTGCGCCTTCGGTTCCTTCCCAGCTGCGCGTCTTCAGGTAGCCCTCGATGTAGAGCGGCTTGCCCTTTTTCACGTACTGGTTGCAGAACTCCGCAAGGCTGCCCCACGCAACAAGGTTGTGGTATTCCGGCAGACTTTGCTTCTGGCCAGAGTGATCGCGCCAGACGCGATTAGTTGCGAGGCCGAAGGTAGCAACAGACTGGCCGTTGGTTGTCGCCTTCAGCTCTGGGTCTCGGGTTACGTTGCCGAGAAGAATGACTTTATTGACCGATTTCATACGAGAGTGGGGAAAATGATATGGACCTAGCATTATACCCCCTCTGGCTAGCGACAACAGAAAAGCGCTTCGAAGCTTTAGTGCACTGAAGCGCTTTTTACTTGCCTATTGCTGAATGTATCGATATGTCGGCGAGGACGCGGACGGCTCGGTCTGATCGACCCAGAAGAACGCCGTCGATGCAGTGTCTTTGTCTTCCCATCGGATACGACCCTGACCGGCACCGGGACCGAAGCTCGTTGCAACGTTCGTGAAGTTCGTCAGCGACGAGCGGATCCACGATGAACTGTTACCGCCGGTAATACTCACCTGCAACGACACATCAAGAGTCGGATCAACGGTGAATGAGAGGCCGCGACACTCAACCAACGTCTCCCCTGCTCCACCGCCGGCAACCACGCTGCAGTTTTTGCGATCGGCGTAATTGCTCGATGCGGCAATGCGGAACGTTGACGGATCGAATGCGATGTTCGACGACGTGACACTAAAGAGCAGATCGGTGATGACCGGTTTGTTCACACCGTTCTTCGTGTTGTTGTGATTGGTGGTGCCGATGCGGTAACGACCGATCTCCTGGAACTCATACGCTATCACTTCCGGATATGGGAACGTGATGGCGTTGTAGATGAGAATAATTTTACTGAGGACGGATCGGTTCTCGTTGCCGACTATATGTACGCCTGATGCCGGGGTATTCACGCCGATGAATACTTCTCCTTCGCCGAGGTTATCGTTGTCATTGTCTGTTAATTGATTGGTCGACGTCACACCGCGTGCTTTCACTGCACCAGCGCGAGACGGCACCCAGAATGTCAGCGCCTCACCGCTAATCGCTCCCGATTCATCGGTCTTGAGACGAGGCCGAACAAAGACATCCATTTCCGCATATGTTGGCACAATAAGCTGCCTGTTCGACATGTTTGCACAGAATGTCCTGATTGATCGTCCGTTAGCGGGGTTTGTCGTGAGGACCGATTCGCTACCGCAATCCCCCACCGTCGCGATGGCAAACGGAGACGTCTCGCCGGGCTTGTAGAGCTCCAGGCGATCGAGCGAGACGCCGGTGGTATCCCACGTCGCGATCTGCAGATGGAAGACATCGACATCTTCATTCGGTGAGCGGAAGTTTAATCGCATCACTGTATCGCCCAGCATGCCGCCAAGCAGCTGCTTGGAGCGCACGGGCTCCGCATCTTTGGTGACGAACAGATTTCCGGCATTCGTGATTTGCACGGTGCGTGACGTGGCCGTCGTAACGTTGATTTGGCAGAATTCATGCGGACAATTTCCGTTCGTCGCCGTGCGCGTCAGTGAGCCGTCGCTCGCCTGGGCAATGAAGTACGTCGGGTCCGCAGTATCGAATCCAAGTTGCAATCTGTCACTCTGCGGAGAGAAGGCGATATCCGCGCGGACCTCCATCGCCATCGTGCGACCGGCGGACACGATCTGTCCGTCGCCGGGAATATCACGGAAGACAACGAACCCGTTGGACGGAGTCACACCGCGCTTCAATCCGGTTTCCGCTGTTCCGTTGTAATCCATGTCGACGAAAAGCGAGTAACTCGCAGCATTCGCCACCGATCCGACATCGGCCTTAAAGCGTGCGCCGTTGAAGGTGATATCGCGATCACGATCACCAAGGACAAAGAAGCGCGTCAGTAGGACATTCTTCTGGCCCTTCACCGCAGACGGCATATCTTCGCTGGCCTGCACGGCCACATTAATGCGTGCAGCGGACTGACAGAGCACTTTTGTTTGCGCGACGACGGTGTTGCTTCCTGCATATCGATCCTGCTGGCTGGCGCTGACCGACACGTTATTCTGAACGATGCCACAGGGATACGTGTCACCGGGTCGCAATGCAATGCGAACCGGCACCGGCGAGAATGGTTCAACGACACCCAGAGGACATCTCACGGAAGTTCCAGATTGTTCACAGAGCGGATCACTCTCGGAATCGACATACGTGAAACCGGAGGGAATCGCTTCCGTCACCACCACGTTGGACGCACTATCCGGACCGTTATTGTCGACGGTGAAGCTATGGATGATGCTCGCGCCTTGAGCAACCTTCGCGTTCATGATGTTCGACGTGATCATCATATCAACCTGTCCGTTCGGGCTGACCGATGAAGGATTCACCGAGCTGCGAGAACTCGACGAACAGATGACTTTGATGGGCGCCAGCAAGCGGTTGTTCTGCGGGTTCGTATCGAACGGCAGCGAGTTGCTGTGCACTTGAACATTGATCGATTGATCGCACGGCAGCTGCAACTTCATGCCGAGACGTGCCGTCGTCTCCTGCCCCGCGGTCATGTACCCAAGCGAACAGACTGTTGCAGTGCTGCCTTCGAGACGTGCACAACGGCTATCGGTCTGTTCCGGCACAAGTGTGCCGATGGATCCAAACGGAGCGATCACCGAGACCATCACGTACGCGGTACCGGGACCAGCGTTACGAACAACAAGATCGAGCGTTGTTGGCTCGCCCTTCACTGCTGTCGGTGCGGTTACAGCACGAATTTCGACATCGTAGAGATTGCTGGCGGAACTCGGCGTTGATGAAGAAATACTGCTCACCGGACGCGATGACATGCTCCAATCCGTGTACATGCTGATGGATGAACTTTGGCGCGACACGCTGGATCCGGCACTAAACGGTGGAATGGTCACCGATGACTGAGCAGATACCGCTCCACACACGACCTTCGTATCAATTCTCAGTCTGTTATTGGTCGAGAATGGATCGGGCGTGTAGGAGTACAGCGCTGGATTGATACCATAGACACCATTACAGGTCTGCGTCGCACTGGTGTTGATGGACACAACGAACGTCTCCGACGCACCGGGGGCGATGTCACCCGGTACACATTTCACATTTCCACCTTCCATAGCACAGCGCGGGTCTGAATCTGTCGGATTGAATGTGAACCCATTACCCATCGGGTCATAGACTGCGTTGTACTTTGCGGTTTCCGGTCCGTAGTTTTTCATCGTGAGCACATGCGTGAAGCTCTGTCCGCGAGAGACGGCAGCGGGGCCTGTACCGGTCAACTCAAGATCGGCACCGGCAGATGCGACAGGCCGTGACGATGTAGAGCTAGAGATGCGTGAAGATGACATGCTCCATTCGGTGTACATGCTGATGGATGAATTGCTCATTCCCGCACTGCTGGATCCACACACAACGGATCCATATGCGCCGCCACTGTTGTTTGGTTGATAGGGATCAAGCGGCAATGCCTTGGTCGAGAAATCCACGCTGAACGACTGGCCACACGGCAACGTAACGCGACCAGTCAATGAGAATGACATTTCCTGTCCCGGATCGATCCATCCAAGGGTACAACTAACTATGCCATTGACATACTGACAGCGTGAATCGCTGAGACTGTCGAATGACACACCACCCTGCCCAAAATTATCGAGCTGCACATATGTTCGACCTGGCCCTTTGTTGCGCGCAGTGAAGGTAAAGACAGCCGTACCATTACCATTCACATATACTGGCGATACCGATCCGAGTACTTCAATATCTCCGCTATTCGCGGGCGCCGATGCAAAGGATGTCGGAGTGGATGATGATACACAGGTCACTGGTACCACTATCCCCGCATAGTTATTTTCGAGATAGAAATCATCGTAATCCCCTGTCCTGTCTACGTCGATTACGAATCTTGTCGAACCGCATGGCAGCTGTTGCGACGATTGGAATGTCAGACGAAGTGTCGTGCTACCTCCAACCGGCAGTGATGTCATATCACACTTGAACAATTCACCACTTGGAACTGCTGTACATCGCGGATCGCTTTGAGATGGGATAAATGTTAGTCCGCGCCAATCTTCCCACTCATTTTTCAAGGTAGCCTCCAGACCCTCCGTTGCATACGGTCCTGCATTACGAACATTCGCAATGAGAGTAAAGGTAGATCCTCGATTAATCGATGTTGGGCCTGCTAGGTCAACTGAGACATCGAAATTCCCCTGGGATGCAACAGATGAGGAGGATGCGCAGTTTACCGTCACCTGGTGTGCCCCCGTGTCATTTGTCGCATCGTTGTCGGGCAATGACCCCTTCACCCACGTTGCCAGTGCAAATGGACCGCATGCAAAATCTTCTGCCAGCTGATAGACAATCTTTAGCGGCGTTGTGTTCTGTCCTGATGCAAGAGAATTGATTCTACAGACAACCGTGTTATCAATCTGATCACAACGACCATCACTCTGTGCATCGAGGAATGTGAGTCCCGGCGGAAAAATATCTGTCGTGATTACATCCTCGGCAGTGGCTGGACCGTTATTCCGTACGTAGATGCCATACTCAACTGTCCCTCCCCTATTCACCGACGTCGGTCCGTTTTTGTACATCATGAGATCGGCAACAGGTGTGGCGGGGCAACCCACTGTTGTTGTTGCAAGAGCATTGTTGTTTCCATTATCTACATCCAATTGATTATTCCAACCGAAGGCACGGAACTGAATCTGCTGTCCGACGCAAGAACCTTGGATGGCAGGAAGGCGATAGGTCAGAGCGGCGAACATCGTTTGATTGCCCGCGATGGTCGGGAAAACACAACTGACAATGTCCCCTTCTTGGGTACAGCCAGGGATGCTCGACGATACGAAGGACACCTCGGGCGGAATCGGAACAATCACACGTACATTCTGCGCAGTCACCGGCCACAAATTGGCCGTTCGCATCATCACCGTCATATCAATCGCGTCATCTCCATTTCGCTGAACCGAAAGCGGCGGATCGAGCGTCACTTCAATATCAACCTGCGGAGCCGGCTTTGGATCGGCAACCATGGCCGTTGAGGACGCGACTCCCGACTGTGCAAACAATGAAGAGCCCGACAACGGCGCCGATGTCATGCTGATGCCCACGCGAACGGTGAGGGCGAGTACCATCATGCCGCCAAGAACCCAGACAGTCATGCGATGCATAGTCGTTGAAGAGGGAGAATGAACGTATATTGCTGTAGTTGATCTCTCTGTACCAATGGCGCAGATCACATTTGCTGGACACGGATACATTCTCTATCGAAATATATCTAGCGCTGTTTCCTTCTGTACAACCACCCCGCACTCGCTCCGGCCAGCATCACCGCAAGAGCTGCAGGTCCTGTAGAAGGTGTGGAAGGCGCACTGGGGAGATTGGAGTTACCCTGTTGAGTCGGTTGATTGAATGGAGTGGAGTTGGCCTGATTGCTGCCTCCTGACTCCTGATTATCTGCATCGGCAAAAGGAAGCTCGATAATCTGCGCAGGCAACGTCTGGGTTGCAGCTGTGCGATCGGTGGAAAGGGAGCAGTCGAGGCGGCAGGTAGAGCCTACGCTGTCTGCATTTTGGATACCGTTGTCGCACTGCTCTCCTGGGTCCAGACGGTTGTTGCCGCAGAAGGAGGGAAGAAGAGCGATTTGCTCGGAGGCAACACAGCGATTGAGGATGCAGACCATGCTGTTCGGACAATCATCGTTACTATCACAGAAGAGATCGATAGGGAGATTGGGGATGCAGAGACCGCTCTGGCATTGATGATTGAGAGGACACTGAGTGTCATTGGTGCACTGGGTGCAGATGCCGGAGATGCAGATGAGGTTGTTGGAACATTGAGTGGAATCGCTGCACAGTGTGCACGTTCCATTGATACAGAGGTTGGAGGGACACTGATTGTTATTGGTACAGTCGGTGCAGGTGCCATCGATACAGAGATTGGACGGGCACTGGAAGTTGTTGGTGCAGTCTGTACAGGTATTGTTGAGACAGAGGTTGCTTTCACACTGAGCAGGATCGGTACAGAAGGGGGGTTGGATGAAGGGAGAGGAAGACGATTGGTTGGTTGTGGCAGAGGCGGAGGAGTCGTCGGAGCCGGAGATGTCACCGGAGATGTCATTTGATGAATCGTCTGCTATATCTCCGGAGATGTCACCAGCAATGTCATTGGCACTGACACAGCGGATACATGGCAGTGTCGTTGTAGTAACGCACGATTCATTGGAGAAGGCGCAGTAGTCATCTCCACCTGTGAGACATTCGTTGCCCAAACATTCATTGAAAACGATGATGGTTGTTGAAGATTGAGACGAAGAGCGAGAAGAGGAACGGGAGGAAGAGGAGCGACTGGATGAACGTGATGAAGATAAGGTAGAAGAAGAGCGGGAGGAGGAACGAGAAGATCCTGATGAAGGATTTGCCGTATCGCCGCAAACCGCAAGACACGCGTTAAAGTTCAAGTGCGGATTGGAACAGGTGCCAAAGGGGTTACAGAAATCTCCTTCGCAGCAGACACCAGAGGGTGGGAAGGTAGAGGACCCAGATGATTGGGAGCTTGAGCGAGAAGAAGAGCTACGGGAACTTCCACTTGAGGGATCAACAACGACTGACCGCGACGAGCTGGAAGAACGGGAAGATCCTGAAGAACGGGAGCTACCAGAGGAAGGCGGAGGACACGTGTTGGTTTCAGTACATATGCCATCGACACATTCATTAAGTGGGCAGCACATCTGTCCTCCTGAGGTGATAGTGCAGGAAATGAACGGACAATCGAGATCCGTCTGACAGCGAATGACCGAGGAACTCTGAGATGACTGCGACGACCGCGACGAATTGTTCACCGGTTCACAACAAACACCGACTGACTGTGCAACGATGGCGCCGTTTTCGAACTTCGTGTTTGCACAGGTACCTGGTCCTCGCACCGTATCTTGAGGACACGTTTGCTGCCCCGGTGTTCCAAAGATACAGAGTTGCGCGGACCCGCCGTTGGCGGTTGCCGGAGGACAGGGGGTCATGACCCATTCCTCATTGGATTGGCTTGCTGCAGAGGATGAAAGAGATGAGGAAGATCGAGAGGAAGAAGAGCTCGGGCGACAACAATGCGTACCATCGCCTGCGACACCACACCAACTGGGAGGTGACACAAATGATCCATTCACATTTGCGCATTGCTCATTGCTCATACACATTGTTCCTGCGGGACAAGTGGGCATTGAAGAGGAAGATCGAGAGGAAGAGCGAGCCGATGACGTGCTCGATGAACATAACCTTCCATCAAAGTTCGCCTGACAGCCACAGAGACAGAGTGCTTTCTGATTTTCGCACTGAGGTATTCCCGGGAACCATTGAGGACAACCGCTGTAGATCGCACGATAGCTAGCGTTGGCACTCCATGTCTGGTTACGGCAGGTGTTGAATTGATCAATACAGAGTTGGCTGCAGTTGGCGGGTGGCATGCTGCAGCTTGGGGGAATATCGGGACACTGGACATCCGGAAGAGAGGAGCAAGAGCCGGCGCTGGCACTCCCGGATGATGGTGGCGGAGGGGGAGGTTGAGGAGAGGAAGATTGAACCGTGATACACGAAGGCCCTGAGCAAGCGGAAGACTGAGGAGGCTGAGCGGAGGATGACTGGCCACATTGGGAACAGACCGACGATGCGGCTGAGGGGAACGATCCGTTCGAAGGCAAAGAGCCGGCGGACGATTGGTTGTTTGGACCGGTAGATGAACCCGGCGGTGGAGGTCCAAACGATGAATTCACACCATTGGATGATTGGTTCCCCGATGAAGAAGGCGGCTGTGACCATCCGACCGATGACCAAGACAGCGATGTACCGGCGGAAGATGGACCACCTCCGACGGACGAAAACTGCAGGGATGTTCCCGCAGAAGACTGGTTCGCGCCGAAACATGCACCAGCTCCGCATATGCCGGAAAATGTATTGCCGTAAGGATCGGTGGCAGTACAAGGAGTCCCTGGCGCCGCATAACAATATCCATTCACGCCACTGTTCATTTCTGTCTCCCCTGGACCGCAAGGTAGTGGTGTGATGCAGGAAGTACTCGCTTGCCCCTGCAATGTCGGTCTGTTATCGCCCATCAGCACACCTAGCACCACAATGGCTGTGGTACCGAGTACGATCGACAGGAGTAAGGGCAACCGTGAAAACATAATCCCCTGCAGTCTACCAACAGCATTTCTTTACAACAGATAGCCAAAAGGGATTGCGTTGTTCTTTAAAGAAAACATTGCCGCATATTACCGACGCTTGCGATACAAGAGACCTGCAGCTCCTCCTGCCAGCATCACCGCTAGTGCGGCAGGACCGGTGGAGGGAGTGGAGGGCGCAGCTGGTAGCGACGCATCATTGGGCCGATTGGCACTATTCTGGTAGCCGTTGTTTGCGATTTGATTGTTATTATCCGTGAAAGGTAATTCGATGATTTGAGCAGGAAGAATCTGCTGTTCCGGAGAACCCTGAAGCCGTTTGCCAGTTACGGGATCGACGGACACCGACGGATCGTTGACCTGTACGGGCAACGTACGGTTGATGCAGATACCGGAGCGACAGGAGCCCGACGTACAGTCAGCATCGGTGCGGCAGACAGCACAGATATTGTTTGTGCAAAGCCCTGTGACGCAATAAACATCAGCGGCGCACGGTTCATCCAAGAATGCGAGAATGGCAGTTGAAGATGAAGAACGCGACGACATGGAAATGCTATTCGTTGCGGATGACACAGCTCCATCACAGACGAAGCAGGGGTCGGCCGACAAGGTGCGGCAGGCACCCCCCTGTGCTCCGCAGTATAAACTTCCTCCTAGAGTGCACTCCTGACCGGAACATACCAGAGGTGTGTCGACGGCAGATGATGAGACTGCGAGAACTGTTTCGCAGCGGTAGCAGAGAGCGTCATTAGCGTCGGCTACGCATGTCTGGCCTTGTGCTGCACAAACAGCGCTCCCACCCAGTTGGCATTCGTATCCATTGCAGGTTTCTAGGCTGATGATGGCCGAAGAGAAACGGGCGGAGGAAAGGAATGAATTGTCAGCAAGAGAAGACGCCGATGGTTCAGCAAGAACGGGGGCAGACGACAAACGGGATGCAGATGAACGAGCGCTGGGTCCTGACGATGCTCCTCCGACGCAGGTGATGCAGGGGAAATCGGAAGTGTGAACACAGGTTTCATTCGTAAATCCACAGAAGAGCGAACCGCCTTCGTCACATTCATTGCCGTCGCAGGATCCACCAACGATTTGTGGCAGAGAAGATTGAAAAGAGGAACGGAAAGAGGAGAGACGGGAACTGTTTGACGACGTGCTGGCGGAAGACAATCGAGAAGAAGAGCGCGAAGAATTTGCAGAGCTAACTGATGATGTAGAAGAGGTGCGAAGAGATGCAGAGGAAGCAGAAGCACACACCGGAAGCGGCTCAAAAAAGACCGAGAAAAAATCGGTGTTCCCTTCGCTGTTGATGACATCTTTTGCATGGATACGGAAATGCACCACTCCGTTCTCTACCCATACTTCATCATTATCGGGTTCCTGATACGTTTTGTCATTTTCCTTCTCCGGACAGTACCACACATAATTGCCGGGCCTACAGTAGGCTTCTTTTATACGGATGCCCTGAGCTTCAATCGTTCCGTACCATGCACCGTATCCCCCTGCTCTATATTGATTCTCAGGCGGGCGAGCAACCATGCGGAACGACCCCTGTCCATCAAACAGGGAAAGCACTGGTGTCACCGGATTGTCGATCTCCATTGATGTAATCGTACTCATGTCGAACCACTCGCCGTTTGTAAATGATCGCAAAGGACGAGAAGGAAATTGTGCATTGGGTCCGTCAACATAGATCTTGTTTCCTGCCTGCGTTCGCAGCTCGATCGATTCAGCACGAGTAAACGTGACACGTAGTTTAGGAGATTGATTCGATGCAATACACGTCTCAGCTGAACGAGTGGACGTGGAAGATGCGGATCGGGAAGAAGCAGAAGAAGCGGAAGATGCTTTGGAGCACGATGCGCAGCCGTTCTCCGGACAGCTGATTTCATAGGACGGATTTCCCGTGCAGATGATGAGGGATCGAGGCCCACAGGAAATGGTGTCTTTCGGGCAGGACTTAGCAGAAGAAGTGGAAGATACGGAAGAGACAGACGAAGAAGAAGTGCAGAGTCGGAGATCGATGTGAATCGCACAGTCGCATTCACACTCCTGATACGCCTGCTCACAATCGATTGCAGCTTGGTTATACACACACTGTTGAATCGTACGGGGCCGAGGATTCTGACGCGCATCTAGCTCACATGCGCTACGGGTAGCTAGGCATGCCTGGCTGCACGCCGGCCCTTTGCCAGCAGGAATCGAGCAGGTGGGCGTCGGAGGGGTACAGGAAACAGAAGGTGTTATATCGGGACACCCGGCTGCAGAACTCCCCTGACCTAATGATGAACCCGGGGGCGCTGATGAAACAGGCGGTAATCGCGGAGGAGAAGACGGAGGAGCGGAGGACGGTGGAGGTGGAGGAACCGCCGAAGAAGCCGGAGGATTCTGAATAGCAGTAGATGACGCCGGAGGAGTAGAAGATGCGGGAGGAGCTACTGAGGATGTTGGCGGAGTGGAAGATGCAGGCGGAGCTGCGGAAGATGCGGGGGGATTTGCAGATGAAGCTGGCGGAGCTGCAGAAGATGCTGGAGGTGCTGCGGAAGATGCTGGCGGAGCTGCGGACGATGCTGGCGGCGGATTGGCGCTGGAATTCGCCACCGAAGAAGAGGACAACGGCTCACAGCAGCAATCACTATATGGACTTGGACACGCCGACCAACCGTTGGGGCAGTCAGGATAATTGTATGCACATATATGCTGCATACATGAACCGTTACCACACGTACCGCTGGTACCGTTTAATGTGCAGGCTGTGCCATCGGGGGCAGTACAAAACTCCAGAAAACCGCTGATGTCATGCGTCCAACCCGGGGCACACGGAAGAGTCCACGATGTGCATGTGTCACCGCTCGTTGTCGACTGACCAGGCAACGACTGATGTTGCTGTCGCAATATGATCAACGTCGTGGCTGCCGCAACAACCAACGACAACATGCCGACAATCAGCCATCTACGAGGCATGGACAAAAGCAATTGTAATGACAATGAATGTCATGCGCATGCACTCGACAATTGATCCGGAATAAACAGGTTGCTTCATCAGAAAAATAGTAGCAAAGAGCCCATTTTTAGCGTGCTGATCTGAATCTTTTGTACATCCGTTGTTCAACGGATCGAGAGATAGCCGATTCAAAAAACGCATTGCCTGGTGAAGAATCCTCTCCATACAATGTCCTGAGGGTTCTTTTACAACATCGACATCGAATATGAGGAGGTTCCCATGACCGACCCCAATCAACGAGTCTGGTTTTGTATCACGCTCGCACTGCCCGATGAGGTTGCTGCGGACCTTAGGAGAGAAGGGTGGCGTGCAAGACTGCCTGTCATTGCGTCGTTACGTGCGCCGGTTGATGAGTTCATCCGCAGACAAGATCCCGATGCCTTCTTTGGATCGGAGATGGGAAGGGATTCCGCTCCAAGGTTTTATGCATGTACGAAAAGAAGTGTGTTTCTGAGGTTGCAGAATGGAGAGCTTTCACAGGTAACAAGTGTAGAGATGCTGAATACGTCAGGGCATTTCGGCGCGATCGAACTTGCTGCAACTGCAACACGCGAGTGGTATGACGTGCTGCTGGATTGGACTTTTGATCATGATGAGACAGAGAATATTCGACTGATTAGAGAACCCATCGAGCAATGGATCAGAGAGCATGACCCCGTAGTGTCTTTTTTTCCTCCCACCTCTGACAAGCTACTGCTGAGGAACCATTTTTCAGTCCAGACTACCGAGGCAAC
>CAZUVN010000032.1:9459-12380 GCA_964623835.1 uncultured Candidatus Peribacteria bacterium | reverse complement strand
GGCACGCTAGCCATCGCCGGCGCCGGACTTCCGAGTGGTGACGAAGGATCGGTCCCGAAGGAATCGGCAACATCCTGATTCACGGATGATGCGGTTTCACGGCGTGGTGCGCCATCGTTCTGTACAGATTCTTCGGCAATGCGGCTGCGAGTTCCGAGTAAGTTGACCGTTTCGGCAACCACTTCGGTTGTGTAGCGCTTGGCTCCTGCCTGTGTCTCCCAGCTGCGAGTCTGGACACGACCAGAAACAAACACACGATTCCCCTTACGGATATGACGAGCGACTTCCTCGGCCATATCACCCCAAATCACAACGTTATGAAACTCTGATTTCTCTTTCATTTCGCCTGTCGCCTTATCTTTCCAACGGTCATTGGTCGCAACGCCGATACTCAGCACCTTCTGCCCGCTTGTCGTTGTCCGCATTTCGGGATCTTTCGTGACGTTGCCAATCAAATCGGCACGGTTACAGCTGCCGGTGATGTGTTTGGCACCCTCGGCCTCTGGCAATTGTCCGCCTTTCGGGTCAAGCATGATGAGTTCCGTCGCGACGATCTTCGTTTTGCTGCGCTTCTCTTTCGTTTGCTCATCTTCCCAACTGTCAGTCTGCAAACGTCCGGCAATGAAGACCTGTGAGCCGGCTTTCAAAAACTGTCCGGCAACATCGGCCATTGGGCCCCACACCGTGACGGTATGGAAGCTCTTGCCGTTGAGCTGTTCACCGGCGGATGATTGAAAACTTGTTGGAACAACGAGGTTTAAATCGGTGACACTGGTACCGCCGGGAGTCTGACGAACGGTGACCGGCTGCGTCTGGTAGCCGATAACCTGGATCCTGTTGAGGGAGAACATAGAAGTGAAGGGGGAAGCAGGGAGAATGAGACTACAACAGTTCACGAATGGCGAACAAGTATTAAGCAATACACTTTTGGATAAATGAAAATTGCTAAATTGTTATAATGTTCTGTTGCTACACCTTTTGCACACATTCACTTTCACTCAACAATTTAACAATTTAACAATGTAACATCGTCCTTTTTGCCTTCGTGTTGCCGTATACTGTCTGCCGATGCACGCCGCCCTTTCTGCGTCGATCATCGGGTGGTTTATCGGAGCACTCATTCCGGTTACGTTCGCGCGTGAAGCGCTGACGGTAAACGATGCGCCATCGAATTATGAGGATGTAGAGACTGAGCTTGGAAAGATTCCGGATTACCTGGAAAGTTTGCAGTGTGGTGGATGGAAAGATGAGACGGTGAAGAACGCGATTGCGGCCGTAAGCGGCCTACCTGGACGGAATGGCGACTGGGACGGGGCTATTTTGAGCGGCGTGGCAACGCGGCGGGATGAAAACCAAGATCAGAACAAAGACAACGATTTTATTTATCCCGACAGCGCATCGGGTCTAAGTACCAGCTGTAATCCGGACCAAGAAGAAATCAACAAGAGCGTTTGGCGGGAGAAGGAAAACGGATTGCCCGGCGAAATTGAGAAAGTTGATATCACGTATCCTCATCCGAAATTCCAAGATCCGTCCTGCCGATGGAGGCCGAAGGATGGTGACTCATTCCGGCAGCGAGCACCCGACATTCCTCTTAAACCATTGCCTGAGTACAGCCCGCGGCCAGAGTACGGGGAAATGGACGATGAACCCGACGACCGACAGTCTCCGCCAATTTGTTTGGGATTCTGTGAAATGCTGAATTCCTATCAGTTTTACGACTGTCTGGAGACCGATACGGCACCTCATCCAACCGAACCCGATCAGACATACACCATCTGCAAGCGCTGGGGGAATCGCTACTTGTGCAGCGACCAAGAAGTAACGAATCCGGACGGTGCATGCCGAACCAATAGCGGGGACAAAGCTAATAGCATCGGATGTGTCGGGAAAGAGTGTCGCTGCCAAGGAGATGGTGGACCCGCTGGCAATCAGTGCGTTCAAAACCCCGGCACAAAGCAGCAGGAAGCATCTGTCTACTACTCGTACTACCGCTTCTACAACGGATCGTATGCACGCAAGCAGATTGATAAGGATTACGGTGATGACGTGGAGTCCGACAGCGGACCGGTCGCCTGCTACGGCTTTTACAACGAGTTCGATCCAAAATTTCACCGGACGGAGGACAAGGACCGCCGCTGCGTCATCAATCTGAATGTCGTCGATCGCTACGATACGCAGTCGGGGAAAGCCGAGTATGGTCAGAACCGCGATGAGCCGGATTCAAATAATCCCGACGACAATAACAACCAACGCGATCCAGATTACAACGACGAAGAGGATCTCTGGTATCAGAAGTTTTCCGGCGGATTCTCATTGCTGAATGAAAAAATGTTCTCGAGTGCGTACAGCAATAATTTGACCGACGTGTTTCTGGATTCCGAAGCGCTGGATAGCGCACGCATGAAAGGCACGCGCCAGCTCTACCAAAAACCGTTTGCGTCCGGCAGCACCGTTCGTTCGTATGACGATACCGGCGAGCGGTCGGTAAGTATTTGGTGGCAAGCTCAGCAAACAGCCGTCGCATCCCTTCTCCATCCTCCCGTCATTCGTCTTATTCTGCCGGCAGGGTCCGCTATCGGCATCGACCCCGATGATCCGTTTTTCAAAAACGACATCACACTGATGAAGCCACTCGATAAACACGGCCAGCGGATAGAAGTGCAAATCAACGCCGAGGAAGACATGTTGGGTGCGGCGGTATCGCTTGTCCGTCGTACGGGCATTCTCGATATCCGCGAAGAGAAGGTCCCATTGATCGTCCCGCTCGGTAGCCCGACGGAGTTCCGCGCGAAGGCCGAGGCGTGGTGCACATGGGTAAAGCGGACGAACAATGCATCTGACTGCCAAGACCCCCCAAGCGACGTGCAGGAGTTGATGGACACACTGGAGCAGTATGCGGATGACATCGACCGTATGCG
>CAZUVN010000032.1:0-9359 GCA_964623835.1 uncultured Candidatus Peribacteria bacterium | reverse complement strand
TGGAGGCATGGGGGCTGCCGGTAATCGAAACTGTTTCGGCCGCCGACATGGTGATTGATCTTTCGACAGTTGGTTCACTCTCCGGCGGCATCATCGTCCCCGTGCTTGATCCGATCCAAGTACGTGTCACCGATTTTCCGAATCCGCCGAACCCCGGTGAGCCTCACGACATCCCTAGCGACTATCCCGATCTTCCGTCGGTCGAGACAGTTCTGAACATAATGAACGACGTCGTAGATGCGCTGCCCGACCCACCACAAAATCCTCCGGTGATTCCGCCCCTCGATTTACCAGAAGTCGATGTCGGCCAATTCGGTGATGCCTTTGCTGCGATGAACAGGATCAAAGAAGTGATTGGCAGTGATTCGTATGGCGGTGAAGACAGCATGAACAAGCGCTACGACCTCTTCTGGCAGAGCATCGGCCCACTGCATCCCGATGACCCGGGACAGGATGACCGTAACGGCATCAAGCAGATGAAAGAGCGACTCGAATGTTACGGATGGAATGACAAAACCTGCCAGCATGTCGAGATGGATCTGCGTGAGCGCTTCCAGCGAATAGGATCGCGACCGCTTATCTTCCTCCAGGAAGACTACGGTTCCGTCGACCTGCCACGCGGCATAGGCGGACCATGCGTAGCCGATCATGATGTGTGCTCTCCTCTTCATCCGGAAGAGGGAGGCGAGACACGCATTCTGGAAATTAGGCCTCCGCGCAACATTGTCGATTTCATCGACGATCTTCGTAAACAGATCCGCGACGAAACCATGGCCGAGCCAATCGGCAACATTCCGTCCGATGACTATCCGCGCTACGGCGCGACCGGCAGTCTTCTGCTGCCATCGTTTGATCTGGGTCGTCCGATAGAATTGATTCAGTCGTCCTCCTCTTCTTCCCGCTCGCCGTGAAACGTTCACTTGCCGTCATCACCGGGTTGCTGATTACATTCCTTCAAGCCCCTGTGCTTGTTGGAGCGCAGAGCAGCGCAGGACACTCCCAGCCAATTTTATGCAGGATGCAATTCGAAGAGCGTCTTAGCCACGAAGAGCGTGTATTTCGCAGCGTGATATTCGGTGCGCCGCGCATTGAGCGCATGGAGCCTGGCAACGTCCTCTACGACAAAGAGGGAAATGCATGGATGAAAATTTCCGACGATGCGTGGAAATCGCCAGATATGCCCGACGAGACATGGACCGACTCAATCATGGATAATGAACGTGAAATCGAATCGCGGTACGGCTTGCTTGAAACGCGCCGCGCGCTTTCATCGGAAGTGATTCCGGCCACACTGCAGGCGGTGCGTGCACTGCAATGTCGGCTGCGTGCCGTGTGTATGACCGTTACGGAATCGCGCGAAAAAGAAGCAGGCGACTCCGTAACGGTGGAACCACCTGGATGTATCGAATTTGAGATGCCGGTATTCGAAGGATGTATCAAGCTCGATACCGCTCTGGTAGAAAGCAGTTTCTGCGACACAACATCGGACATGCTCGTCGATCGCGAATCGCGAATGCTGGAAATGATCGTCGCGTACGACGCGGCATACCGGTCACTTCTGCAGTTTGCCGGTATCTTCGAAGGATTTTTGACCGACTTCCGCTTCCCGCTTCTGCAGCCGCTGTGGCAAATGGTCCGCGCAGTCGGCCAGCTGGACGGCATCCCCTGTTTCCTCGCCGAGTGCAGTGAATAAGCTTCTGCGATCATCGGCGTTGGTTGCATTCGCTCTGGCTCTTGCGGGCTGCGAAGGAGGTGTGGGGCGTGTTGAGTCGCTCCGACTCTTTCCCTGTTCAGCAGAGGGATCAGTATTCGCCGATCGCGCATTCGATGAATGGAAGCAGGTGTATCACGACGGCGTCAACGCCGCTGTGGAATCGCATCTTCAAACGATGAAAGGCATTACTAATCAACCAATTGCCTGTACGGCGGCAGACTACGCCTCTGTCCTCCCTCCGAGCGCGGCTCTGCGATCAATCGGCGAGATGTTGCCTGCGTGGAAAAACCGGCTAGGCGAACTGCATGAATCGGACATGTCGGTTGTCCTTCTGGAATTCCTCCGAGTGTATGAATGCTCCATGAACGAGTATCTGGAAATGCTGCCAATCAGCGACCGATCGGCCATGACCGGAACGCTACTGGAGCAGCAGTCACGCATCAGCAACGCCGTGCGTAATGAACAGGCGGTCGCACGCGAAGCATTGGTACGAACCATCGGATTGACGGGAGGATTTGATCGGCTCCAGCCTCTAAATATTGATATCGAATGTCTGAAGCGCGCTTCACTGGACCTGCGTAACACGGTCGGCCTAGCCGCCGACGTCAGTAGTTGTCTTCCACGCGCGTGGGACCCCAAAGGCTCTCTTCGTGATCTCGACGAATGAAACGACTCTCCGTTCTCGCCGGCATCGCACTAACTCTTCTGCCGCTAGCGGCATCCGCGCAACAGAAGACGTTGTACCAGCGGATTGTGGAACAGGTGCGCGATGAGCAGGCAATCGGCGCCGTCGATGATGACATCGTCACCTTCATTCGATTGACGGTGAAAGAAGACTGGGACCTCAGTGATGACGAGATCAAAGAAGTGGTACGAGGATTCGGCTTGAAAGTCTGCGGTGACAAACCAGAAGAGCCAATCGGGCAGTCGAGTGCCGAATGCACTCGGATGACTACCACCATCAATCGCATCGCCCAAGACCAGCAGAAAGTACGGCAACTGGGCCGCACACTGCAGTCGATTGCAACAGGGTATGAATTACCACTGTCCGATCTGCCAAGTAGAGCAATGAGACTTTCTGCAGATCTCCAAGGAATTCTGAATATCTGGTCTGCGGGAACAGGCAGCATTCAGACAACGCAGAAAATATCGGCCATCCGGACCATCGCGATTCCCGGCGACGAGGTCGATGACTTTGAAGAAAACGTGGAGGACATCGCGCAAGAATTAAATGACTTGGACGATGAAGAACGCATTGCAGCCGTCTGGCGCTACAGCCAAGGCGTACGACTGATCCGCGACGACCGTGGCCCAACCTACCCCTCTCCTCCGTTGCCCGACCCGAGCGACTACGAGGAAACAGAGCGCCAGTATCTGTTTAAACGCTGGGATGATTCCGATGATTGCGATTCCGAAGAAAATGTCTGTCTGGAAGACAAGTTGCTGCAACTGCTGGGCAACGCGCAATCCATACCCATCGACCCGCCGCTCACCTCATCCGAGACGGCATACCTTCTGTTCCCCGAGACCATGCTCCCCGAGAAGATGCCGGATAATATCATCGTGTGGGTGCGGTTGGATGGAGACAGTGGAAACGATTTCCCGCTGCGTGATGTGGGGCTTCAGTGGGCCGTCCCGCTGGAGCCGGTTATGCCTTCGATGAAAAAAACGGTTGATGATGAAGATCAACCGATTCCCGGTGGAAATTATCCACCCGAACCAGAGCGATATGAGCGGGAGGATCAAGATGAAACACCAATGGGCTATATGCTCTGCACCAGCCCGGGCACGTTACGCGGCTACCTGTGTCGCCCCATTCCGCCGAGCGCGGAGAAGGGCTGTCCAAACCCCCCACCGAACCCGAATGGTGACAACATATCGCTTGTGACCTGCACCGACACAGGATCATTGAATCTTCGCTACACCACTGCATCTGCCGATGTCTGCCGTGAGATCACCTGGAAGAAGCCAGAGGCGTTCGATCCGCAAACGCAGTGTAAAATTGTATTCCGCTGTAGCAGCAATTGCGCACCCGGTGTACAAGCCGAAGCAGAAACAAGTGTTAAAAGAGCGGACGGCATTATTGAAATGTGCCTCAATCATACCGGACGTTTTTATCCGATTTCCTATCTTGCGTATCATGAGCTGATGCATGCATACGAGTTATGCAATCTCCCTCCGGGATACAAGCCATACGAAGATACTCCGCCCAATGCATCCGAAGAAGAGAGGGCAAAAATTCGCATGCGGAATACCGAAGCATGCTGCCGGCGCGAAGGAGAAGCTTATGCCTTGCAGTGCGCAATGATGGAACGAGACGGCATCTTTGAAGGAGCTGGCGATGTGAACGGCATTCCTTTGAATGCTCAAACATGTGCCGAGGCCTCAACCGACTTTGCCTGCAGCTCCCAGCAAGGATTGAATGGGTGCTTTACCTCGTATTCCTATACGCAGGCTTTCGCGGTGCGAATGGAACAAGTAATGAACAGAAATCCGCAAAATGTTCCCACGCTCTGTCGCGATGCGATTGATCCGTTGAAAATGGACCCCCGTGTGAAAGCCTTGAAAGAACTAACTGAACGCCGCGATGATGTCTGCCGTCCGGATAACGTAACAGAGTACAAGAACCGCATCGGCAACAACCTGTGCTACGTCGGCCAGTGCGTGGAGCAGTCGATTGAATTACACCGAATGACTCCCGGTCGGCGTGCGGCAACCGTCGGTGACATGGCCGCTCCGTGGAACGATCCAAAAACCGGTACGCCGCTCGGAAATCTTCTGACCAGCCCCGTCGTGTCCGATAACGATTTCCCGGCATACCGTCCATACCTCTTAGTGCGCTCGTTGGATGGCGCGCTGTGCCAGTCAGTCGGCCTACCCGCACTGACACCATCCGTTCTCTGTCTGGTTGAAGCCAACAGACAGCTGGAGCTGACCCGCGAAAGTTTTGTGCAGACCACCATCGGATTGCTGGGTCAGAACCTGGAACAGCAGCAGGAACTGCGCGATCTGACAGACCTCGCTCGCGGCATCGGCATGCGCACCGGGACCGAGTTGTACGGAAACTATCTGCGGGAATCCACCCGTTCATTTGCGGATATCATCGGCATGGCCAACACGCTCCTCAAGCAGCTGAAAAACGTCGAGTTCCCCGCCGAGATGTGCCCGTCAGGCCCCGGTCTTCCCCCTCCCTCATCTACGGGATCATGATCATCCGCTCTTCTCTTGTCGGCCTTGCTCTCACGCCATTGCTCGCAATCGGGACAGTGCATGCGCAACAGGATTTTTCGTGTGACACACTGGACAACGTGGAGCCGATCTCGCGATACACCGAGGCAGTGCTGAATCGCGCCGAAGACGGACTTGAATTCGCTCGTGCAGCAAGCGTGACAGATGACGTCGCGCTGTTCCTGCCGGGATGGATGCTGACCATCGCCTCAACATGGTCCGGCCTGACGGATACAGATGTGCAACGCATTCTGACGGTCGACGAACTGCCCGATGCAAGCGCTTGTCTCCAGTTGGATTTGGCGCTGATCGACTGCAAAATTGAAGAAGTGCGACAGGAGCAGCGTGCGCAAACCTCGCGCGGCGCAATCTTCGGCATTGCGCGCCTGAACGCGCTTGCGGAATTCCTGAATGAACGCAGGCGCCATCTCCAAACAGGTGCGCTTGATCCGGGATACATTGATCCGTCGTGGGGGCAACTCTATGACTTCGATGATCCGCAGGAAGTCTGGTGTGCTCCGCAAGATGTCGAGCAATCGTGCGAACGGATAGACCGCGTGGAATGCGACGAGAATGGCGGAACATCGTACGAAACATGGGACGGCTGCATGGCAGCGGGAACGCTCCCATCAGTCGCTCCGGATGATACCGGCATCATGTGTACGTTCGATGCGGATTATGCGCCTGCATTCGACAGCGGCTTCGGCTGCGACATCGAGACAATGGAAGAGGGCTCGCGAAGAAACTATCCGCCGTTGGAAGCGGAATTGAATGCCCTGCGTGTCGTCCGTGATGAGTTAGATGAATCCCGGGAATCTGCAATCAAGCTATTGGAATTGCAACAGGAGATCGACGAACTCTTCGGCGTACAAAGTGTGAACCCGACGCCGCCTCCGCCACGCGAACATCTGAATGCGTTCGGGTGCGGATGGACCGGAGGATACTGCGACGACCAAGATGCACGTCGCTGTGTCACCGATGCCGATTGCGAGCAGGATGTCAGCTGTGCCTTCCCACAGAAGCTGTGCAAAGAAAACCGCGCGATCCGCTGCGACAATGACAGTCAGTGTGGCGACTTTGGACCGTGCATTGACGCGACACGTGTGGCGCCGGAGCGAGCTGTGCGAGGACTGTTCTCCATCGAGAAGGACCAGATTGGCATTCTCATGACGTTCTTGAATGTGCGCTCACTACAGGATGTGTCACGCGCATTCATCGAAGATTTCTCGGCTCCGAACGAGCTGCCATCCGGCAGCGGCGATTTGATTGCTCAAAGAACCGCCGAATTCGCCTCTCCCCTTTTCCGGACCGTGATTGAGAATTTCCGGACGACCATTCAGTCCTGGAGCAAGGTGCAGTCACGAGCAGATTCGCTGATCTATCCGGAAGCAGTCGACGCCCCGTTGGAAGCTGCTCATTCACTCTCCGATCTGCACGCGGCGGTTTCCGAATTCTCACGGCAGGCATCGACAAAGGACGGCGTCCGCGACTTTGTGAAGCGCTTTGCGTATTTCCTGAACCTCACCTGCTGGAAGCGCCAGTGTGGCGACCTGCTGGAACGTGCAATACGCCTAACGACGACCGATGAATGCTTCCCCTACGCGAACGGCCAGTATCTGGGTGATACCGACGGCAATCCGCGCTGGGAAAAGTGCAAAGATGCGGCAGAAATCCAGTAAGAAAGGGCATTTATCTCTTACCGTCGGACGATGAAATTGATATGATTTTATCGTGCAATCCTCCGAATTCGTCCACCTCCACAATCACTCCACGTACTCCCTGCTGGAGGCCCTGCCGAGCGCAGAGGAGATTGTGCTGCGAGCGAAGGAATTGGGGCAGACGTCAGTGGGATTGGCCGATAAAGGCTACGTCTACGGCCTCATCGAGTTTTACCAATATGCAAAGAAACACGGGTTGAAGCCGATCCTTGGAATGGATACCTACGTGGCGGCACGAACGCGTAATGACAAAGAAAGTGGAACGGATACGAAGAGTTGGCCCATTGCACTCTTCTGCGAGAACAACGAGGGATACCAGAACCTCATCAAGCTGGCGACTGATGCAGCGCTTGAAGGCATGTACTACAAGCCGCGTGTCGATGACGAACTACTGAAAAAATATGGAAAAGGATTGATCCTACTGACAGGACCATCGACCGGCGCTATCGCGCAGGCGGCGTTGGCCGAAGATGGCGCGCGTATCAAAGAATTGGTGGAGCTGTATCGCAGCTGGGTTGGGCCAGACAACGTCTACTTTGAATTAATGGATCTGCCGAACGTTCCCGGGCAAGCAGAAATAAACCAGCAGTTGATTAAATACGGGAAAGAACTCGGCGTGCCAGTGGTGGCGACATGCTACAGCCACTATTGCCAAACCGACGATGCGGAAGCACACGATATTCTTCTGTGCATCCAAAAAGGAGCGAACGTGAACGACCCCGGACGCTTTAGCATGCGAGACAGCGATTACTCCATGCGTCCATTTGAGGAGCTGGAGAAGGCCTTTGCGCATGTGCCGGAAGCCCTAGAGAACACGAAGGTGATAGCTGATCGCTGCAATGTCGACATTGAATTCGGCGTCAACCGCATTCCCCGCTTCCCTGTTCCGACGGGAAAAACAGAGGAGGAATATCTGACCGAACTCTGTGAGATTGGATTCGCCAAGCGTTATCCCAACCCGACTCCCGAGTTGCGACAGCGTCTGGAATATGAAATCGGCATCATCAAACAGGTGGGATTCTCCGGATACTTTTTGATTGTGCAGGACTTCGTTAACGAAGCGAAAAGCCGTGGCATCACCGTGGGGCCGGGGCGTGGTTCAGCAGCGGGATCGATGGCGAGTTACGTCCTTGGCATTACCGGCGTGGACCCGATTCCCCACGGATTGCTCTTCGAGCGCTTTCTGAATCCGGAACGCATATCCATGCCCGATATTGATATGGACTTCGCCGACAACCGCCGCGATGAAGTTCTTGAATATGTTCGGCAAAAATACGGAAATGATCACGTCGCGCAGATCTGTACGTTCGGAACGCTTGCCGCGCGCGCAGCGGTAAAAGATGTCGGCCGCAGTTTCGGCATTCCGTTCTTGGAAATGAACACCCTCGCGAAGCTGATTCCCGAACGTCCTGGGACCACGCTGACCGAAGCACTTGCAACGGCCGAGCTGAAAGCAGTCTACGAGAGCAACGAGCTTTACCGAAAAGTGATTGATAACGCATTGAAGCTGGAAGGCAAAGCACGACACGTCTCGGTACACGCCTGCGGCGTCATCATTACACCCAATCGTGCGACCGAATACACCGCACTCCAACGCGCTCCCAAAGACGAGCATACGATCATCACGCAGTATCATGCCAAACCTCTGGAAGCGATCGGCATGTTGAAAATGGACTTCCTCGGCCTGATGAACCTCACGGTCATTCAAACTGCGCTCGAAATCATCAAGCGCACGCGTAATGAGGAAATTGATATTGCAACCATTCCGATGGACAACAAAGCGACGTTCGCGCTTCTCCAACATGGAGATACGACCGGCGTGTTCCAGTTGGAATCCGGGGGCATGCGACGCTACCTGCGACAGCTAAAACCGACGGAGTTCGGCGATATCACCGCCATGGTCTCGCTCTATCGTCCGGGACCGATGGATTACATTCCCAGCTATATCAAGCGCAAGCACGGAAAAGAGAAAGTTGAATACGTGCATGACGTGCTGCGTCCTATTCTGGAACCGACGTTCGGTATCGGCATTTACCAAGAACAGATTCTCCAAATTGCTCAGGCATTCGCGGGGTACAGCCTTGGTGAAGCGGACCTTCTGCGTCGCGCGATTGGAAAGAAAATTAAGAAAGAGCTTGATGCGCAGCGCGAAAAATTCATCGCCGGTGCAAAAGCGAAAGGATACGAAGGCAAGCTTGCCGAGAAAATCTTCGACGACGTGATCACCCCGTTTGCCGGATACGGATTCAACAAATCGCACGCGGTCGGCTACGCACTCATCGCATACCAAACCGCCTATCTGAAAGCGAATTACGCGCCGGAATTCATGGCTGCACTTCTTTCAAGTGACGCGCAGGACACCGAACGCGTGATGATTGAAATTGAGGAATGTCGCACGATGGGGCTCCAGGTCTTGCCACCCGATGTGAACGAATCGCGATCACAATTCACCGTGGTTCCACCAAAAGAAGGCGAAACCAGCTACTCCATTCGCTTCGGTCTCACAGCCGTCAAAGGCGTCGGCGAGTCGTCGGTGCGACAAGTGATTGATGAGCGTGAGGCGCATGGCCGGTTTACATCAATCGAAGATTTCGCACGCAGGGTCCCCGCAAAAATTCTCAATAAGAAACTGATCGAATCCCTCGCAAAATCCGGCGCACTCGACAGCCTTGGTGAGCGCCGCATGCTTTTGGATAACT
>CAZUVN010000031.1:0-12914 GCA_964623835.1 uncultured Candidatus Peribacteria bacterium | reverse complement strand
TGGGTGTATCGGAGGCGATCGTAACGATTACTCGTTTTGTGCCCTGCGATTGTCAGCTCGAAGGATGGCATCTACTAAAGATCGAGCATCTGCACCAGAATCCAGTTTCACATGACCAAGTTCCTCAAAAATCTCACGGAGATTATCTTTAGGAACAATAAGCTCCGGTTTCTTTACTGTGCTTAGGGCAGCAGCAAGACCTGCAACGGTCGCTTGGCGCTGCCCAGAAATAATTTCTGCAGCAACGTTTGTTTCATCCACCAATATGCGTACAACACGATCTAAAGCTTCATGTTTATTCATATGTATATTATAACACAATTTGTATCCATTTACCATATCTCATGACCCTTTTAACGTAGAGGAACTGCTTCGCTAATTTTGCCATAACGAGCACGAAGCATGGCCGCTATCTCCGCAGGAGTCATCCCCGTGCTTGCAGCAACTTCTTCCAGAGATCGATGTGGTTGCCATTGAGGCTTTGGGGGTACAACCGGATCGTAATCCAGAATCTGGGGATGAGCTGGAGGAGGTATACGCATAGTCATAGGTAATATTATCCAACACTGCCCTCCATCTCCAACTCAATGAGCCTGTTCATCTCTACGGCATACTCTAAGGGCAGCTCCCGGACAATCGGCTCAATGAATCCGTTCACAATCATCGCCCGAGCTTCGTCTTCAGCAATGCCGCGAGACATCAGATAGAAGATATCTTCCTCGGACAGTTTTCCGACGGTCGCCTCGTGCGCAATCGTCACGTCGTTGTTGCGAATCTGGATATCGGGAATGGTATCGGTGCGACTGATGTCATCGAGCAGAAGCGCATCGCACTCAACGTTCGCCGTGCAGTCATGCGCGCGGGGATGAATTTTTAACTGGCCGCGATAGACCGCCACTCCCCCGTCCTTGCTGATCGACTTCGACGTTACTTTCGATGTTGTGTGCGGCGCGAGATGAAAAATTTTTGCACCGGTGTCCTGCCACTGACCTTTATTCGCAAACGCGATTGCGAGGTGATCGCACCGTGCACCCTCACCGACTAATACGGAGCACGGATACAACATCGTCACGCCGCTTCCCATGTTGCCGCCAATCCACTCCATCGTCGCATCCTTCTGCACAATCGCACGCTTGGTATTCAGGTTGTACGTATCACGACTCCAGTTTTCAACCGAGCTGTAGCGACACGTCGCACCGTCTTGCACAAAGATTTCGACGAGCCCCGCATGGAGCCCCTGCGATCCATACTTCGGCGCGCTACACCCTTCGATGTACTGCACCTTTGCACCCTCTTCCACAATAATGAGCGTGTGCTCGAACTGCCCCATGTTCTTCGCGTTCATGCGGAAGTACGCTTGGAGGGGCTCTTTCACTTCTACTCCCTTCGGCACGTACAAGAAGGTGCCTCCGCTCCACACCGCTCCGTGGAGGGCAGCAAATTTATGATCGGTCATCGGCACGCACTGCATGAAATATTTTTTTACGAGATCGGGATGCTGCCGCACCGCGTCATCCATATCTAAAAAGATAACACCCGCCGCCTCCCACTCTTGCTTGAGACGGTGGTACACCACCTCCGATTCATACTGTGCGCCGACACCCGCCAATACCTTTCTCTCCGCTTCGGGAATCCCGAGACGGTCATACACCTTACGAATCTCCTCCGGCACTTCACCCCAGTCGTCGGTGTTCTGTGCTCCGGATGATGCGTAGTAAATAATGTTATCCAGATCGAGTTTGGATAAATCTGCGCCCCACGTCGGCATCGCTTTTTCTTTAAACACCTGAAGAGATTTTAGACGGTGTTCGAGCATCCACTCCGGCTCCTGTTTATCGGCGCTAATTTTTCGTACAAGACTCTCGTTCACCCCGCGCTGTGCACCCTCGGCATACGGCGACGGATTCGCACTATCAAAAATATCGCGTGAGAGGTGGCCGAAAATAGGAGCCTCCGCTTGCGCCTGTTTAGCCTTGGCTTCGCGGAGAGGGGTAACGCGGGTCATGAATGTTACAACATTGAAGGATGAAACTGGATTATACCATTTAATTCACCTGCCGTGCGCCATCCTGCAATGCATAAATTGCCTCATCATGGATTGTTTGCGCCATATAGCTCAATGCATCTTCTTTTTTCATGCAGAAGAAAACATCGCCACCTGGGACTGCAATTGGGTCACACGTTAGTGCCAAATGCTCAGTCCGTTCGAGTAGAGGCAAACGTTCATAACAAGGGTCCATCTCACCAATATCTCCTCCAGCATGCAGACACATGATTGCAAGTCTGCGACCTTCATTTGCAAGAAGCCTGACTGTCCGCGCAAATTGAGTGAGAGAGAAACTAATTGTATCCTCGGGTCCCGATCGAACATTCTGAAAGGCTGCAGCAGTAGCGTCTGCTAACGGCATACTCACAACGACATTGTATCGCTGACTGACATGGGCCCTAGCAAGAGCCACTCTCTCTTCATGGGAACTGCCTCGCACGACGATCGGGAGAGGAAGATCTCCTGATTCAAGCTGCATGTAATAGTCCTGCATTTTCTGCATTGGCGCCGCATACTAGCACTGCGAATGCCCGCTTCAAGCGGAAATCTGGGCACTAAGTGCATTGAATAATGTCTAAAAAACCATACAATGCCCGACCCTCTTCATGGTGAAGAGGAAAAGCGACGTTCTATAACAACAACGGAAGGAAAGAAAAACGTGAGTCCAACGGCAATCGAGCTGACCGCGACGATTCTGTTTAGCTTGGGCGTCCTGCACACGTTCTGTGTCGGATTCTTCAAGCGGATGGCACATCATTATCGCGAAGGGTCGGTGGGAGAAAATGTATTCCATCTCCTTGGTGAGGTGGAGGCCGTCTTTCTCCTTTGGGCACTGCTCCTTGTTGGAGCAATCACTCTGCAAGATGGATGGCATGACGCCGTTCATTATGTAGAAGAATTGAACTTCACTGAACCGCTCTTCGTCTTCGCCATTATGACGATGGCAGCGACGAAGCCGGTGGTCGATGCTGCACGCAAGATGATGGAGGGCATCGCGAGCATGGTCCCGCTTTCACCGTCCATTGCATTTGTTGGCACAGCATTGATCATCGGCCCATTGCTCGGATCATTCATCACTGAACCCGCAGCAATGACTGTGACGGCGATGCTACTGAAACAGCGCCTCTTCGATCGCGATGTTTCGATGAAGCTGAAATACGCTGCACTCGGAACGCTGTTCGTGAATGTGTCGATTGGCGGGACACTGACGAATTACGCTGCACCGCCAATCTTGATGGTGAAAGAAGCATTCGAGTGGTCCAGCATGGATGTACTTGGGATGCTCGGTTGGAAAGCGGTGATTGCCTGCATCATCAGCACTTCAACGCTGTGCATCGCATTCGCGGAAAATCTCCGCACACTCGATCGCGATGAGGAGATGTTCGACCCGGACACCGAACGACGAAGCGATTCGTCACCGTTCTGGGTCACAATGGTGCATGTGCTGTTTCTAGGATTCGTCGTCCTGAACAGTCATCACAGCGCGGTGTTTATGGCAGGCTTTGTGTATTTTCTGGGTTTCGTCACCGTTACCAAGGAATACCAGGCGCCGTTGGAACTGCGCAGTGCCCTGATGGTTGCGGGCTTCCTTGGAGGTCTTGTGACACTCGGTTCACTTCAATCGTGGTGGCTGCAACCGGTACTGGCATCAATGAATGATCTAGCTCTGTACTTCGGAGCGACAGCTCTGACAGCAGTAACGGATAACGCAGCACTGACCTATCTGGGGTCACGCGTCGAGCTATCCGAATCGATGCGCTACATGCTTGTTGCAGGAGCAGTCACAGGCGGCGGCCTCACGGTCATCGCCAATGCACCCAATCCTGCCGGCAACTCGATTCTCGAAAAGAGTTTCGGGGAAAACGGCATTGCAGCCGGCGGCCTGTTTTTGGGGGCACTGTTCCCGACAATCGTGGCAATTGGATGTTTTCTCTTCCTCCCTTCCTTATAAGCGATATCGAAAGGAACATCGCACAGCCGCTCTGCAAAGGGCGGCTTTTTTAGCGTTGCCCGGTTTTTCCCATGCGCAAAACAAACCGAGCTCTTAGAGCCTTGACTTTTTCCCGCCAACTCACTATAGAGTCGCGGAATTGCCCCCAACCCCCTATGACGCCTAAAAAGACCTCTACAGACCAAACAAGCGACGTACACGCCTCTCCGTTCGAACAGATCACCATGTTAGAAAACGAACAGGAAGCCCGCGTGGCACAGACCCTTGAGCGTATGGAACAAGAGAAAATTGATGCTCAAAAATCGCTTGTACATGCAGAAAAGACGCAGGAATCGATGATGCGCGACGAGGCGATGGAAGAGCTGAAAGAATACGCCCGCACCGAACCCGCAACCATCCTCAAGAAGAGCGAGAAAGATACGGCCGACGCAATGGAATCAATCAAATCCCATGCAGAAAAGCACCTGTCCGCTACAGCAGACAAGCTTCTCAAGCCCGTACTCGACGGCTCCGTCTTCACTCTGTCCGCTTAACATCTTCTTTCTTTTTTCCGTTTCACACGTATATGGCCATCATCCCAATGCAGAAAATCGCCGTTCTCGCCCACAAAGACAAGCAGGAAGATCTGCTGCAGTTTTTGCAGGAAGAAGGCGTGATGGAAGTGACTGACGCACGTGAGTCGTCCGGCTCAGTCGATCACAGTGAAGTCCGCTTCCGCATCGCGGAATTGGAGTACGCCATCTCGACCCTCAAGGAATGCGCCACTAAAGATCAGCTTGCAGCAATGAAAAAAGCGGAATCATCCGCTACGCAGGAGCAGGTCAAACAGGCTGCCAACCGCGTGGATGTCTTGTCGATCGTCGCCGAGCTGCATGCCCTTGATGCGGACGATCAGCAGTTGCGCCAGAAATTGCACCTGTCCCCGGCCATGCCTATTGGTGATGGCGGATCGGAGCAAGCCGCATATCTCTCCGATGAAGGCTCGAATGAAAAAGGTGCTCGCGGTTCCGCTGCATCCGCAATGCCCGAAGTGAACAAGGCGGACATGGCAAAAGCACAGAAGAAAATGGAGGAGAATGCCAAAAAGCGCACTGCCCTGGCAGCCGAACTGCCGGGTCTCGTCATGTTGCGCCGCTATATCAAATGGCTGAACGCAAAGCAGGGCGCACGCGAAGCAATGAAAGAAACCAAGATGACCGTCATGCTTCTCGGTTGGTTGCCGCGCGACCTGTTCGCAACCTTTGAAAAGAAGCTGCAAAAGGCCATTCAATCGAGCGCGGTCCTGCGCGTAAAGCCGGACGACGGCGAAGAGGCTCCGGTAATGCTGAAAAACAGCGCAGCACTGACCCCATTTGAAAGCGTGACAACGCTGTACGGTCTGCCTCTCTATCGCGAGATGGATCCGACGCCGTTCCTGTCATTGTTCTTCATTCTGTTCTTCGCTCTCTGTCTGACCGATGCCGGCTACGGCGCCGTGCTCGCAATCATGGCCGGAGGCTACCTGATCAAAACGAAGAAGAAGGTAAAAGAATCACCGTTGTTCTGGCTGCTCTTCTTGAGCGGCATCGTTACAGTCATCGTGTCGATTCCATTCGGAGGATGGTTCGGCATCGTACCGGACAATGCACCCGAAATTTTCACCAAACCCGATCCGGATGGCACAGGCCGCCTGTTCAAAGGACAGATCTGGAACCTCAGCGACCAGACAGGCATCACCTTCCTACAGAATCTGTCACTCGCACTCGGTATCATCCACCTTTCGTTCGGTATTCTTCTGGGTGCTGTCTCCAAAATTCGCAGCGGCAACCTGGCAGCAGGTCTGTGGATGGACGGAACAACGCTGATTTTCGTCGGTGTCACCTTGCTGTACTTCTTCGGACCCGCGGCTCAGCAACAGCTGTTCCTCTACGGAATTTTCGCTTCGCTGGCATTGATGGTTTGGGGCAAGGGTTACGGTAACTCTTTCCTGAAGCGCCCGCTGTTCGGATTGCTCCAGACATTGAACTTCTTCCTCGGTATGATGGGAAACGTTCTTTCCTATCTGCGTATTCTCGCTCTCGGATTGGTGACCGGCGCACTCGCCTTCACCGTAAACCTCGTTGCCGAGCAGATCAGCGCTTTGCTGCCGTGGTTCATCGCCATTCCGGTTGCAATCGTCATCTACGTTGTCGGACACCTGATGAACATCGTGTTGAACGTGCTCGGTGCCTTCATCCACTCGGGCCGTCTCCAGTTCGTTGAGTTCTTCAGCCAATTCTTCGAAGGCGGAGGACGTCCGTTCCGACCATTCGCCCGTTCCTAAATACGTCATTCTCTTCTTATCCCTCTTTCCTTTCTCCCGTATGAAGAAGATCGTTTCCCTTCTCGGCGTCGCCTCGGCCTTTATGCCGGCTGCCGCCTTTGCGCAGGATGCCATGACAACCGACAGCGGCTTCCTTGATGCCGCCTTGGCTGTTTCGGACCACTGGGCGCTCGGCCTCGCATTCCTTGGCGCGGCTCTTGCAACCGCCATCCCGTGTTACGGTTCCTCCATGGGTGTGTCGATCACGGCTCAGGCCGGTTCGGGACTCATCACGGAAAAGCCGGATATGGCAGGACGCGTTATTACCTTGGCCGTTATCCCTGGTTCGCAGGGTCTGTACGGAATGGTGATCTCGCTCTTGTTCCTCTTCAACTACGCTCCGCCAATTTTGAACGGCACGGTTAGCCTCGGCTTTGCCGACGGTGTCGCCCTTTTTGCCGCTTTCCTACCGGTCACGATCGCTGCCTTCGGCTCATCACCATACCAGGGCAAAGTCTGTGCAGCCGGTATGCACCTTCTGGCAAAGGACGCAGGTCTCATGGGTCGCGTCATCACGCTCGCCGCTCTCGTCGAAACGTACGCACTGCTCGGATTCCTCATCTCGTTCTTCATGTTGAACGCCCTGCAGAGCAGCATCCTGACACCGGCAGTTCTCTAATTATTCGCACTTCCCCTCGTTCCCCATGGCTTTGAACGACATTCTCGACGCGATCGTCGGTGACGCCGACAAGCGTATCGCTGAGGCTACCGCCGCACACAAGCAGTTTCTCAAGGAACTGCGTGAAGAAAGCGAACGCCGTCTTTCCCGGAAGCGAACGCAGATTGCGGAGCAACGCGATCAGAAAAAGCGCCAGCTGAAGGAAAAAACCGAGTCGCACGCGCGCATGTCCTACAGCAAAGCGGTCCTCGCACGAAAGCAGGAATACATCGACCGCCTGTATGCCGAGGCCTTCGACGCACTCACTCATCTGCCGAAGGACAAGACCGAGACGCTTTTGGAGAAATGCTTGAAGCAAATTGATGCAAAAGGAGTCATCCACCCCGCAAAAGCTCATGAAGCGATGCTCAAAAAGATGCTGCCGACTGGCTGCACGATGGGTGACACCATTGATGCAGCGGGAGGATTCCGCTTCGTATCCGATACGCAGGAGCACGATTTCACCTACGAATTCATTGTGCATCGTCTGCTTCGCTCCGCTACGGAGGTAGATGCAGCGTCTGCCCTCTTCCCTGCACAAGACTGATGCAGTCTACGACGCCCGTCGCCACCGGCTCAGCATTCGCGTACGGCTACGGTCGTGTCGGCGTACTGCAACAGCAACTGCTGCATAAGGCGGATGTCGATCGTCTGCTCGGTGCGCATACCGATGCCGAGCTACGTCAGGTGCTTACCGACATTCCTTTCACTTCACACATTCCGCCCGTCGATAATCTGGACGATTTTACGGTGACCATGGAACGCTGGCTTAAGCAGCAGCTCATCAAGTTAGCACCGGAAGGAAAGGGAGATCTTTTTGACATTCTATGGCTGCGTGAGGACCTCCCTGTTCTTGCTCACTTGCTGAAGGAATACCATGGTCAGACATCGGGTCTTACTGCCCCGCCGGACGCGAGCGTAACCGCCTATCCCTACTCCATGCTCCGCGCGCAGGTCTTTGAAAGCGGCCACCGTGAGCTCCCCGAAGATATCGCCCACTTCATTGAAGAGATGAAGAGCGACAAGAATATCCGCCCCGACGAGATCGATTACCAGATCGCTGTCTTCGTGGCGGCTAAACAGCTGGAGCTTGCGAAAGCTTCGGGCAGCCCATTGATTCTGCGCTACGTACGTCATCTGATCGATCTGCAGAACATCCGCACCGCCCGCCGTATTCGCCCCGGTGAAGAAACGGCAAAACTATTCATTCAAGGAGGAGAAATCGACCCGCGCCGAATCACGACGAACGCGCGTGAAATCAGCTTACTCATCCATAACTCAACTCTCCCATCCGAGCTGGCGGACAATATGATTGAAGGAGATGACACCGCACTGGTGCTCGAGCGCAGTCTGAACCGCGGTCTCGCCCACGATGTGGCAGCCATGCGCAGCATTCCCCTTAGTGTTGAACCCATTTTCGCCTACGGCGTGATGGCACTCTCACAGATTCTGATGATCCGAACGATTCTGATCGGCAAAGCGGCACACCTTGAACCAGCCGAAATTGCCGCCATGCTCCCGCCGGTCTACTCCACCTCCATCCAGAACGCCTAACATGTCGAACTTCCGTATCGCCATTGTCGGCCAGAAAGAAGCCATCCAGGGGTTCGCCCTGCTGGGAGTGGACATTGTCCCCGTGCATGCGGCTAATGAAGCGGCAGAACAGATGCTCCGCCTTAAAAAAGACATGTTCATCGACGAAACCGGTCGCGAGCGCAATAAATATGCAATCGTATTCGTCACCGAAGATCTCATGAGCGGCATGTCCGCCGAAGATGAACGTCGTTTAAGTAAAGGAGCGTTGCCCGCGATTGTCCCGCTCCCCTCGCATCGCGGATCCAGCGGCTACGCACTGGAACGTCTGAACCGTATCGTCGAACGAGCAATCGGCTCAAACATCCTTCAGTAATTTCATTCCTCTTCTTTTTATGTCCAAGGCAGTCATCACCAAAGTCGCAGGTCCGCTCGTCAAAGCGTCGGGCATGAGCGAAGCAAAAATGTTCGAAGTTGTCCGCGTCAGCAACGAAAAGCTGGTCGGCGAGGTGATCGAACTTCACGGTGACGAAGCATCCATCCAAGTATACGAGGAGACATCGGGTGTGAAACCGGGCGAACCGGTGGAGCGCACGGGTCTTACACTCTCGGTCGAACTTGCTCCGGGACTTCTCACCTCAATCTTCGACGGTATCCAGCGCCCGCTGGAATTGATCGAGCAGGAAAGCAAGAGCCCGTTCATCGCCCGCGGCATCAGCGTTCCCGCACTGGACCGTAAGAAGAAATGGGACTTCAAAGCCGTCGCCAAAAAGGGCGACGAAGTGGTAGCCGGAGATGTTCTTGGAACCGTCCAGGAAACGGTGCTCATCGAGCACAAAATCATGGTGCCACCGGGCATGAGTGGAACGGTAAAGGACATCAAGAGCGGAACATTCACCATCGAAGACACAGTCGCTGTCATCAAAACCGAAAAGGAGGAAAAAGAGATCGCGATGTTGCAGCGCTGGCCTATCCGCATTCCCCGACCTGTGAACGGCAAGCTGGCTGCAAACATTCCGCTGGCAACAGGCCTTCGCATTCTCGACACTCTCTTCCCAATGGCAAAGGGCGGCGCAGGTGCCATCCCGGGACCCTTCGGAGCAGGCAAAACGGTGACGCAGCAAGCACTCGCGAAGTACTGCGATGCGCAGGTGATCGTTTACATCGGTTGCGGTGAACGTGGAAACGAGATGACCGAAGTGCTCACGGAATTCCCCCACCTGACCGACCCGAACACCGGCGAACCGCTGATGAAGCGCACCGTGCTTATCGCCAACACATCGAACATGCCGGTGGCCGCTCGCGAGGCATCGGTCTACACAGGAATCACGATTGCCGAGTACTACCGCGACATGGGCTACGACGTCGCGTTGATGGCCGACTCGACCTCACGCTGGGCAGAAGCGATGCGCGAAATTTCCGGCCGCCTGGAAGAAATGCCCGGTGAAGAAGGATACCCCGCATATCTCGGTTCCCGCACCGCAGGCTTCTACGAGCGTGCAGGACGCGTGACGTGTTTGGGCTCCGATACGAATCGCCTCGGTTCTCTCTCGGTCATCGGCGCCGTGTCGCCTCCAGGAGGAGACTTCAGCGAACCGGTGACACAGAATACGCTGCGCGTGACCAAAGTCTTCTGGGCTCTGGATGCGAAACTTGCCTACAAGCGCCACTTCCCCGCCATCAACTGGCTGCAGAGCTACTCGCTCTACGCCGAGAACCTTGCAGGATATCTGGACAAGGAGATTGCCGAAGATTTCACCGCCAACCGTGAACGCGTGATGCGCATGCTCCAGGACGAAAGCAAGCTGGAGGAAATTGTCCGTCTCGTCGGTATGGAATCGCTCTCCCCACGGGAGCAGCTGCTGCTGGAAGTGACGCGCATGATTCGCGAAGATTTCCTCTTCCAGAACGCGTTCGATCCGAAGGACGCCTTCACGTCGCTCATCAAGCAGTTCCGCCTGCTGAAGGCCATTCTGTTCTTCTACGACACGGCTCTGCCGATCGTCGAGCAGGAAGACTTCAACATGGCAGCTATCCGTTCCATGAAAGTCAAAGACGTCATCGCCCAGGCGCATTTCATCGAAGAGGACAAGCTGTCCGAGTTCGATGCACTGGAACAGCAGATTGAATCTGAATTGAACGCGCTTCGCGTAGGTTCTGCCGCTTCCGTCTCTTAATTTTCAATTTTTCATTTTCAATTCTCAATTACGCCATGTCCACCCTTTCCTACAAGACCGTTACCAGCGTCGCCGGAC
Organism: uncultured Candidatus Peribacteria bacterium; assembly: GCA_964623835.1. Lineage (GTDB taxonomy): Bacteria > Patescibacteriota > Gracilibacteria > Peribacterales > Peribacteraceae > JAKQEM01. The sequence goes on along the minus strand of CAZUVN010000031.1, from coordinate 2,129 downwards.
CGCTCATCATTGTGGAGCAGGTGCAAGACGTCGCCTACGACGAACTCTGCGAAATAGAGCTGACCAACGGCGAGCGACGTCTCGGAAAAGTGCTTGAAGCACGCGCCGGCATGGCCGTCGTCCAGCTGTTCGAATCGACGCAAGGAACTGCAACCGCCGGAACAAAAGTTCGCTTCCTCGGCCGCCGCTTCGAGCTGCCGGTGTCGGAAGACATTCTGGGTCGCGTCTTCAACGGATCGGGCAAGCCGATCGACGGAGGTCCTGCCATTTTGCCAGAGAAAAAACTCGATATTAACGGCGCGCCAATCAACCCGTACACACGCGAATTCCCGGATGACTTCATCCAGACTGGCGTATCATCCATCGACGTGCTGAACACGCTGGTGCGTGGACAGAAGCTCCCGATTTTCTCGGGTGCAGGTCTGCCGCACAGCAAACTTGCAGCGCAGATCGCTCGTCAGGCACGCATGTTGACGCCGAGTGAGGTGAAAACGCACAACCCCGATATGGAGATCGGTGCCGAGCGCGAGAACGAGAAATTTGCCGTCGTCTTCGCGGCTATGGGTGTGACCTACGAAGAAGCTCAATTCTTTACCCAGGAATTCGAACGCACCGGTGCCCTTTCCCGCGCGGTTCTCTTCGTGAACACCGCCGATAACCCGGTGGTCGAACGTATCGCCACGCCCCGTCTAGCACTGACCGCCGCGGAGTATCTCGCATTCGAAAAGGACTATCACGTGACTGTCATCATCACGGACATGACCAACTACTGTGAAGCGCTGCGCGAAGTGTCCGCCGCTCGCAAAGAAGTTCCTGGACGCCGCGGATACCCGGGATACATGTACACCGACCTTTCGACCATTTATGAACGTGCAGGACGCATTCGCGGCAAGAAAGGATCGATTACGCAGATCCCTATTCTCACAATGCCGGAAGACGACGTTACACACCCGGTTCCGGACTTGACCGGATATATCACCGAAGGACAGATCCGTCTGGATCGCGGTCTGCACCAGAAGGGCATCTATCCGCCAGTCATTCCGATGGGCTCGCTCTCCCGTCTCAAAGGAAAAGCACAGGGCGAGGAAAAGACGCGCGAAGATCACTCCGGTATGGACGCTCAGCTGTCCGCAGCGTACGCACGCGGCGTGGAAATCCGCGAACTTGCGGTGATTCTTGGTGAGAGTTCTTTGAATGACACCGATAAGGCATACCTGAAGTTTGCCGATCGCTTCGAGAAGGAATTCCTCGCTCAAGCCGAAGATGAAGAGCGTTCCATTTACCGCAGCCTCGAGATTGGCTGGGACATTCTCTCCGAACTGCCGAAGTCCGAGCTCAAGCGCGTCAAAGGCGCACACATCGAGAAATATCTGCCGAAGCAATAAGCAGCTACGTCCTAGCTCCTACTTTCTACTTCCTCGCTCCTAATGGCCGTCCTCCGCGTCAATCCCACCCGAATGTCCTTGATGGACTTGAAGCGCCGCACCACGTCGGCGACGCGCGGGCATAAATTGCTGAAGGACAAACAGGATGGTCTTATGAAGAGCTTCTTGGCCATTATCCGCGATGCCAAGCGCCTCCGGGAACAGGTGGAGCAGGAATTGGGTGCCGCGTTCCGCAGCTACCTCCTTGCCTCCGCATGGATGACCGACGCGCAGATGGGAAATGCCCTCTCGAGTCCGCAGGCAGCCATGGAACTGACGGTCGAGACGAAGAACGTGATGAGCGTTCGCATCCCCGTCTTTACCATCAAGCGCGAAGGGTCCATTCGCACCTACGGCTATGCTTCGACCAATGCCCTTCTGGACAGTGCGGTCGATGCATTCGATCATGCATTTGAAACACTGATCCAGCTCGCTCAAATCGAAAAACAGGCCGAGAACATGGCCATCGAGCTGGAAACAACGCGACGTCGTGTGAACGCGTTGCAGTACAAGATGATTCCGGACCTAAAAGACACAGTGAAGTACATTCGCATGAAGCTCGATGAGGCCGAACGCGGTGCAATCATCGGTACCATGAAAGTGAAAGCGCAAATTCAGGCACAGGAAGAGAATATGGCGCAGCAACTGATTGCAGGGAAAGGAGCTGTTTGATGCCTGCCAAAGTTGCCCCTAAGACCCTTGAAA
>CAZUVN010000030.1:0-13009 GCA_964623835.1 uncultured Candidatus Peribacteria bacterium | reverse complement strand
ACGGGTATATCTTCCTGCAAGCCGATCCAACCCTCAGCGCCCTTCATGGCAATCTCCTGCGCGCTTTCATCTTCGGCTGGAGTGGCGCAGGCATGAACTGGCTCACGCTTTTGGCTGGCCTTGTAATCAGCTACGTGTGGGGCTTTCTCTTTGGCGGCACGCTCGCACTTTGCATGAATCACTGCCAGAAATCCTAACCCATGCATTTCCTCCTGTCCCCGTGGTTCATCGGCCTGAGCATCGCCTCATTCCTCGTGATGGCCGTAGAGCTGTGGGGGCTTCTCCGCGCCTGTAAGCGACATAATGCATCACCCATCGGCATCCTCTGCGGAAAAGACGAATGCCTCCCAACCTCAGGAGTCATCATCACGGCCATCGTCTACATTCTCCTGACTATGCTGTATGTGATCCTGCCTTCCATGTTCCATGGTTATTTCGCATGACGGACGCACCATCCACTATCAACGGCGAATCACCCGTGCTGCTCATCCGCACACACTGGATGCAGTACGTCATGCCGCTCCTGCTGATGCTCCTCTCCTGGCTTCTCTACTTCCTCTGCACGGCGGTGAGTCTCGCGCTCATGCAGTGGAACGGGACAGCGTCTGTCATCGCACTCGTCGGTGGTCATGCGCTGTTGCTCCTCTTTCATCACGCGGCCTTCTACCAGATCTTTAGCACCAGCACGACGCGCTTCCTCGTGACGAACAAGCGCATCCTCGGACTGAAACAGCGGCTGTGGTTCTCCGATGACACGCTCGATATTCCGCTCTGGAAAATCCGCTCGATGGAGATATCCAAGAAAGGTTTTCTGCAGCATGTCCTCGATTACGGTTCCATCGAACTCAATCGGGGCACATTCCCGAGTATTGGCCTCGTTCCGCATCCGAATATCCTCCATCACCGCATTACTTCCCAACTGCAGGAACTGCAATCCGCCTTCGGAAATGCCGCGCCTGACAGCACAATTCCCGATAGCTCACATGCATGAACACCACACCCATACAGGCCATGATATGGAGCAACCCAAAGCCACACCGAAACCACAATGCCACTGTGGGAAGGACTGCCTGAAGTGCACCGCCGATGCGCTCACGGTGTCCTGTGGCTGCGATTTTGAGGCTAAGCAGCACGAATACCCAGTGCATAAGCATGCGGAGCACAACAAACATGAAGGCCACAACATGAAGGCGATGAGCCATCACGATCATGAAGCTGCGATGACAGACCCCTCAATGGCGAAAGCGATGGAAGCGGACATGCGAAGGCGCTTCTGGGTCTCACTTTTGCTGACCATTCCCATCATCTTGTACTCGCCGCTTGGAGAGGGGTTATTCGGCTTGCAGCTTCCTACGCCAATACCAGTAAATTGGCTGCTCCTGCTGCTTACGACACCTATTGTCTTCTGGGCTGGCTCGATCTTCATTACGGGAACGTACTACTCGCTTAAAGCCTGGAAGCTCAACATGGCCGTCCTCATCGCGACGGGCGTACTTGCAGCATATCTCGGCAGTCTCATCCTCATGTTTACCATCGGCGGGGAAACGTTCTTTGATGCCGCAGCAATGCTCGTGACCTTTGTGCTGTTCGGACACTGGATGGAGATGAAGTCGCGCAGGGGCACATCAGAAGCATTGAGAGCTTTGTTTGATCTCATCCCGCCGCAGGCGACCGTTATTCGTGATGGAAAAGAGATGACGATTCCCAGTGCGGAGATCGTCAAAGGCGACGTCATCGTACTGCGTCCTGGCGACAAGGTGCCGGTGGATGGAGAGATTATCGAAGGACAGACCTCCATTGATGAATCGTTGGTAACTGGTGAATCCATGCCAGTGCAGAAGGAAAAGGGATCGAAGGTTGTCGGCGGCTCGGTGAACCAGACGGGCACCGTGAAATTCACCGCGCAGCAGGTGGGATCGGATACGGTGCTTGCACAGATCATCAAGCTCGTGGAGACGGCGCAGAATTCCAAAGCGCCGGGACAGCGCATTGCCGATAAAGCCGCCGCAGTTCTTGTGATCGTGGCTGTCGGTTCGGGAATTGCGACGTTCATCGGCTGGTACGTCTTTGGTGGAGCGGATGTGTTCATGGCGCTCATGTTCGCCATTTCCGCAGTCGTCATCGCCTGTCCCGATGCCCTCGGACTTGCAACACCTACAGCCGTGGCTGTTGGCACGGGAATCGGAGCAAAGCACAACATCCTCATCAAGAATGCAGCGACGCTGGAAAATACATCGCGTCTCACTGCGGTTGTGCTGGATAAGACGGGGACGCTGACGGAGGGGAGGCCAAAGGTCACCGATGTCATTGCTCTTGGTGACTTCAGTGAATCGGACGTACTCAGCTATGAAGCAGGAGTGGAGAGCGGATCGAATCATCCGCTTGCAAAAGCGATTGTGGAGGAAACGAAACAGCGAAAGATCGACGCTGCTGTCATCGAAAACTTTGAGTCCATTGCAGGGCATGGACTAAAAGCCACAATCAAAGGCAAGACCGTTCTCGTCGGGACAGAGAAGCTGATGAGGGATCATAAGATCGATACAGCATCCGCGCAGGAGTCCATGCAGAAGCTTGCGGGTAAAACATTCAGCCTCTTGGCTGTAGATGGGAAGCTCAAAGGCATCGTTGCCGCAGCGGACACGCCCCGCGCAAGCGCGAAGAAGGCCATCGATGGACTGAAAGCTCTCGGCATCGAGCCGATCATGATGACAGGCGACCATCAGAAAGTCGCGGAGGTAGTCGCCAAGGAACTGGGAATCGACAGGTTCTTCGCCCAAGTACTGCCGGAGCATAAAGCGGAGAACGTGAAGAAACTGCAACAGGAAGGGAAATTCGTCGGGATGGTCGGTGATGGTATCAACGATGCACCCGCTCTTGCCCAAGCAGATATCGGAATCGCAATTGGCGCAGGAACCGATGTCGCCATTGAGACGGGAGATATTGTCCTCATGAAATCAGATCCTGCCGATATCCTAAACGCTATCAAACTCAGCAAGGCAACGGTGAGAAAGATGAAGCAGAACCTCTTCTGGGCGGCGATCTATAACGTGCTTGCGATTCCTGTAGCAGCTGGCGTGTTCTACCCCTCGTTCGGCATATCACTGCGACCTGAAATCGCCGCGCTTCTCATGTCCGTCTCCTCCATTATCGTTGCGACGAATGCGGTTTTGCTCAAGCGAGTGGAACGTTCTTTATCTTGAATTTCCACTTTTTCTCATTACCGTACATAAGTAATACTTTTATGCTATTATAAGCCACAAATGCGCTCCGTACGCTTCCTTACCGGCACCTTGCTGCTCTCACTGGTTGCAACAGTCGTGTTAGGCGACTTCCTTCATGCTGAAAAGGCTGCACTCATTCAGGAGAATCAACAAATCGCGCATCATGCCCATGGTCATATCTCACATGATGCAGATGTGTCACATGTGCCCGATACAATCAATTCTGCCACCACAGACGAAAGCTGCGACTCGGACAACGCTCAACTCGATGCAATCAATCCTTTGCTACAACGCTTCTCTCAGATCGATGTGGGGTGTGTTTCGCCCATATCTTTCCGCTACGAAGTAGAGTCGTTTTACATATCGATTCCACATAGTCGCATACGGTCGGTGCCGTTATTTGAAGATGCGTCGCTTTTCGCAGCGACCATTTCAATGAGGGTCTAAATCATTTTTCCATCCGAAGCATGAGCAACCCGCAAGGCTGTTCTCATGCTGCGTATTTATATATTTTTCTTCCATTTTTTATGAGTATCACTAGCAAATATTCACTGTCCTTCCTCGCTGTCATCCTTCTTGCCGGTTGCACTGGGGCGCAGACTTCCACTGGAAATACCGATGGAGATAGCGCACAAGTGCCCTCAGTAGCATCCTCGAAAGCTGCTGAAGCTGCGGCCTCCTCCGTCGATCATCACGAGGGGGAAACGAACGTCATGCCTCATGACGACAGCCAGACAGGTATTGACCACCATGAAGGCGAGACGGATGTGGTATCGCACGGGCATTCGGTGTCATCGCATGACGACAGCAACCAGCCCCCGCACCGCCATTGATATTTTCTTCCCATACTACTCATGACTATCGAATCCTTTGTTTCAATCCTCCGGCAAGCGTGGGAGAAGCGTCCTCCGGCTCTCCGCTTTCTCAGCCTTAAAACAGCATCTGCCGCTGTTGCATTCGGCGTTACTGGAATCTTCATAACTTTTATCATCGCTCAAGGGAACGCAAGTGCAAGCCCCGGTCATGACGGCGGCCACGAAGGCGAATCGGAAGTGAGCGGCGCTACGTCGGACTTCCCCATTGTCACCGTCGAACAGCCAAAGACTGCCGATAAAGTACAAGTGAATATAGAGGCGGCGGGACAAGTCTTCGCCCAGCAACAGGCGGATCTCTTCCCTTCACAGGATGGAGTCATCCAATCACTCTCGGCAAACCTCGGCAGCCGCGTCCGTCAGGGGCAAGTCCTTGCGACGCTTCGGGCTGATCAGAGCCAGCAGGAGCTTGCCGCTGAGATCACCTTCAAGCAGAAAGAACTCGAGATTGCCAAAAGACGTGCAGTGATTTCGGTTGATTCTCATATCAAAGCTGCGGAACAGGAGCGCGAATCAGAGTTCCAAAAGCTTGATGTCCAAGCGACATCGCTGCAGAAGGAGCAAGATGCGGAGTTGCAAAAGATCGACGCAGAGATCGCAGGACTGCAGAAGGTCAAGGAACAGCGACTCAGTGCGGTCAACAGTGCCGCCTATGACTTGCTCGATAGCCTCAACGAAGTGCTCTTCACGCGCTCCGATGGCATCTCAAATTATTTTGGCAACTCTGCATTCGATTACTACCGACGCAAGGAAATCGTCATGCCCAGCGGCATGGATCGGCAGAAATTCGAGTACCAGATTATTGAATTCGAGAGAAAGGTGAAGGCAGGCACGACGGATTCATTGACGCTCATCGCTGAGGCTACGGAGATGGGACAGAAAGCGCGTCAGATTTCGCTGAGCATCTCTGAATCACCGGCATTCGATGCCGAAGAAGTAGACCGCATTCGTAAAGAGGTTGCGGAGGTGACCGACCACTTGCTCGAAATCACCACAGACCTCACAGAAGCGGATAGCGACGTAAAGAGTCTGGAAGCGGAGAAGCTGAGGATTCTCGCGACGACAGACAGCCAAATCGATCAACTCGCGCCGGAACGTACGAAGCTCCAAGCGACGACACAGCAGAAAATCGTCGAGATCCAAGGGGGACGGAAGAATGCTGATCTCGATACGGAAATCATTGCCGCAGATATCGTGCGTCTCCAGCAGCAGATGGGTGCCGGTCGTACGGTCATTGCTCCTTTTTCCGGCGTTATCACCAAGCGGTATGTGAATGCCGGAGAGAGTGTCACGCTTGAAAAGCCCGTCTTCAATTTGATTGATGACAGCAGGAAATATATCCGTTTCAACATCTCCGAAGCGGATCTGCCGTTCGTAAAAGTTGGCACAACTGTTACTTTTTCGCCAACATCAGCCCCTTCCGAGAAATTCACAGCCATCATTCAACGCATTGCACAGTCCGTCGATCCTGATTCGAGGACGATTCAAGTGGAGGCAGATGTTCCCACGCAGGACAATGCCGATCGCGTATTGGCGCAGATGACGATTCGTGTGCAAATTCCCGTCTCGCAAGACCCTTCCCTGCTTGTAATCCCCGAAGCTGCGCTGCAGCTGAGCAAATATTCCAGCACTGTTTGGATTGTGAGTCCTGATGTAACCGCTGAAGCAAAGAAAGTTGAAGTCATGTTCGTGAACGGTGGATACGCCTACATAAAGTCAGGCCTCGGCGCAAAAGACTGGATTGTCGTGAAGTCTCCCGTGGAGTTGTCAGCCGGGCTGGAGATTGATACTAAGCAGCTCCCCCTTAGCCTATGAACTTCTTTGATCGTTTCGTTCGGCTCGTACTGACGCACCGCGTCGCCGTGCTCATCGGAGCTACTCTGTTTCTGATCTACGGATCGTACATCACGGTCACATCACCCGTGGATATCCTGCCGGATCTCAACCGACCTACGGTTACGATCTTCAGTGAAGCGGAAGGCTTGGCAACGGAAGAGGTGGAAACGCTGGTGTCATTGCCCATCGAATCCGTAATGAACGGCGCTCCCAATGTGGAGCGCGTCCGTTCCGTATCTGCACCGGGACTCTCGCTCGTCTTCGTGGAATTCGACTGGGGGATGGATATCTATCTGGCGCGACAAATTATCTCCGAAAAGCTGCAATCCTCTCCGTTGCCGCCGGGCGTGGAACCGGAATTGGGACCGATCTCTTCCATCATGGGAGAAATTCAGCTCGTGGGTCTCTCCAGCAAGACTGGTGAAACGAATGCACGAGATTTGCGGACGCTTGCAGATTGGACGATACGTCCCAAACTTCTCACGGTGTCCGGCGTCGCTCAGGTAACGGTGCTTGGCGGAGAAATTCAAGAATACCAAGTCCTCGTCGATCCAGTGCGGCTTGCAAACGCACAGATGACTATCGCGGAACTTGAAGAGAAGCTTACTGCAATCTCTGAAAATAAGAGCGGAGGGTTTGTTGCGACCGATACGACGGAATATCCCATCCGCATCCTCGGTCGCACTTCCGACGTTGAACTTCTGGGAAACACTGTCATCGCCCAACACGAGGGAGCGCTCGTATATCTGCGTGACGTAGCAACCGTGCGTAAAGGCGCTCAGGTCAATCCGCGCGGGGATGCGAGTGTAAACGGGAAGCCCGCCGTGGTCATGAGCGTCACCAAGCAACCGGGGGTGAACACCGTCGATCTTACGCATCGCGTCGAAGAGGCGCTGGCCTCGTTGGAATCGAGCCTTGGTAGCGATGTCGAAATCCATCCGGACCTCTTCAAGCAGGAGAAATTCATAGAAAACGGTATCGATAATGTCGTGGAATCGACACGGGATGCCGCAATCTTCGTCATTCTGGTACTCGTTTTCTTCTTGGGATTCAAAAACTGGAGAGCGATCGTTATCACCTTGGTTGCACTTCCCTTCTCGTTCATAAGCGCGATCGTCATTCTCCGTTGGCTTGGGATCGATATCAACGTGATGACCCTGGGCGGTCTCGCCGTGGCGATCGGAGAATTGACCGACGATGCCTTGGTCGACGTGGAAAATATCATCCGATGGCTCAAAGAGAACCGGACGCGAAAACAGCCCCTCTCGGTCTACGAGATAGTCGTGCGTGGCAGCTCTGAAGTGCGCGGTTCGATCATTTTTTCAACCGTCCTCATCGTCCTTGTGTTCTTCCCGCTTCTTTCACTCTCGAATATCGAAGGACGCCTGCTTGCGCCGCTTGCCATCGCGTACATCATTGCCCTTCTTTCATCCACGCTCGTCGCAATGACCATTACGGTCATTCTTTCGTATTACCTCCTGCCGCGCTCGCGGCTCATGCAGGATCAGAAGGAAACATGGATCGTGCGCTCGCTGAAACGTACTGCCGAACCCATTATCCGCTGGAATATCCGAAGACCGCATATCGGGGTGACCATCATCCTCGTATCCATCGTTGTGACAACATTGATGTTTATGCGTGCAGGCAAGGAATTCCTGCCACCCTTCAACGAAGGAACTCTGACGATTGCCATTGCGCTCCCTCCCGAAGCGTCGATCATCAATTCCCGTGAAATCAGCTCTTCTGCCGAGCAGGCTCTGTTGGGTATCGAGGGTGTGAAATCCGTGGCAAGGCGCACCGGACGTGCGGAGGAAGACGAACATGCAAACGGCGTGAACGTCTCGGAACTTGAGGTCGATATTGATCTCGCCGGTCGGAACAAAGACGAGATCATCGCCGATGTCAAAACCGCCTTTGCCTCTCTTAACTTGCAGGGAGCGAACGTGAGCATTGGTCAGCCGATCTCTCATCGCATCGAGCATCTTCTCTCCGGTGTGCGCGCTCCGCTCGTCATCAAGATTTTCGGTCCCGATCTGGACGAACTGCAGACACACGCAAACCAGATCCGCGATATTCTGGCGCAGATCCCGGGTACATTGAATCCTGTCGTAGAACAAGGTGTTGCGGTGCCGCAGGTCGTTATCACACCAAACCGCGAGCGAGCCGCGCAATATGGCTTCGTGTTCGGTGATCTTACCGACATTCTCGAAGTGCAGCTTGCAGGGGAGAAAATCGGGCAGATCCTCGAAGGGTCACGCAGCTTCCCGCTCGTGATCCGTCTCGACGAACGCTCCCTGCGCACTCCCGAGGATGTCGGGCGACTGCTTATCCGCACGCCGAGGGATACGGTCATTCCTCTCTCTGCTGTTGCAGACATTGCCATCAAGGAGGGGCGTAGCAGCATTAGCCACGACAATGGGCAGCGGCGTGTGGTTATCTCGTCTGGCATTCTGGACGGAGATAGCGTCACGATCATCGAGGCTCTGAAGGAGCGGGTAGGAAAGGAACTCAAGTTGCCCCAAGGATACTTTCTCAGTTATGAGGGCACGTACCAAAGCCAGCAGGAATCGTCGAGAAAACTGATCTTCTATAGCATTCTCGCCTTCATCGGCGTCATCGGGTCACTCTACTTCAAGTTTCGATCCATGGCCTTCGTGCTGCAAGTGCTCATCATCGTGCCCGTTACGTACTTGGGTGGAATGATCGCGATTCTCTTCGCAGGGAATATCGTGAACCTCGCCAGCCTCGTCGGACTCATCTCGCTGCTGGGAGTTGCCGCACGAAACGGCATCCTGCTGATCGAGCACTACATTTATCAGGCCACAGAAGAAGGAATGCCTTTCAGTGAAGAGCTGATTGTCCATGGTAGCTTGAATCGCCTCACGCCGATGGTCATGACCTCAGCAACCACACTCCTTGCCCTCATCCCGCTTATCATGGGTGCGGGGAAGCCCGGCACGGAAATTCTCTATCCCTTGGGTATTACCATGTTCGGAGGATCACTTCTTTCTCTTATTGTAGAAATTATGATCCGCCCCGGACTCTTCATGCTGCTTGGCCGTAAGGGGCTCCTTCGCGCTGTTGCAAAGCATAAGCAGGTGAATGGATCTGTTGGAGTATGACGGTATATCACAAAGCGGTGACGGGACTGCCCGTCACCGCTTTGCTTATTATGTATGTTAAAATAAAAAAATAATTCGTCAAGTATGGCTTCGGGGAGCCTCGTAGTACTGTCACATTTGTAACATTCAGCCCCGACCGTGCTGCCCTCCTTTCCCTGAAACCAGCCCCTCAAAAACGTTGTCAGGGATTCAAAGGTAAAGTTCACGAGCGCGCTGCCCAGCCAACATTCGCCGCAGCTTCGGTTGGCCTACCGCCAGCTTCTTTCTTTCAAGAAAAATGGTCCCAAAAGCCTTATAATGGGAAAAGAACGAAACATTGACATATGATAATATTTAATCATAATAGTACATAATGAGCAAACGCAGACGCCACAATCTTGGTCGCAACACGACTGAAAGTGTCTCCGAACCACTCCTCGGTCGACGGGCGTTCTTAGCGCTCAGTGGTACGGCCGTCGTTGCGACCGCAGCGACGTTGGCGATCCGTTCACTCATGTCGGATCCAGAGGGAGTTGAGGGCGATGAATCACAGCGCTTCTTCAACGCGTTTCCCGAATCGCTTCCCGGCGTATCGAAGGGGGGCGTGGAAAAATTCCCGACGGAAGGCGCGAAACACTGCCTGATTCACATCCGCGACGTTCACGGCCTGGCAAGCGTGTACGACGACATGTTCTTGTCGATGTCCTCGATCTCTAAACTCCCACTGCGAATGCAGATTGCCGCGTACCATCGCTTCTGCGGCGGCTCGTTCGACGAGCTGGATTGGACGTGGCTGACGGACGACCTGAAACAATTCATCGAGACCCTGCTCTCGGCGCCAGCGATGCAAAAGTTCATGAGTCTCCGCGCGGAAATGGATGAACCCGTGGAGAGTGAAGAGAACATCAACACGGCGAAGGCCGTGGCCTACATCGCACGCGAACTCGGCGTGAAGGAAATCCACATCGAAGGCGTGGCGTCGCAGGATATGGAGCTGATGGACAATCATCGCGACATCATGGAGCTGAGCGAAAAGAACATCCAAAACTTGAAGCTCCTGGCCTCATCGGACCCGCGCCTGCACGAATCGTTGTGGGAGGCGCAGGCCAGTCACTACTCCTTCGCCCGCTTGCACGAGGGCAAACTGAATGCCCTCGTTCCCCTCCACCATAACGGAACGATTCGCGTGATGCCCACGAGCAACGACGAAAATCTTGAACGAGAAGTTAAGGCGATCCATGCGCACGTCGGCAAGCGTACGCTCACGGACGATGAGAAGAAGGTCGTTAGCGAGAAGCGTGAGAAGGAAATTCTCCGAATCGGATCGTCGAAGAAGGTCATGCTCCTCCGTTTCGGCGGGGCACACAAATTCGAGGAGAGGATCAAGCAATGGAACGACGAACATCCCGATGAGCGCTATTCGCTCATCGTGCTGACGCCGGACGGGTACGAAGACCCCCTCGCCAGCCAGCATTCTCAAAAATCATCGCGTATAATCAATAAGTGAAGAATATCATTTTCGATTGGTCCGGCGTCGTGAAAGACGCCTTGGCATGCCAAGTATGGATCGTGAATCGCATGCTGCTCTCATACAACAAGAAAGAGATATCTGCGGAGGAGTTTCGAGATAATTGGGTACAGCCGTATGACCTCTTCTACCGCAAGTATCTTGGTGACGATTTCACCAGCGAGAAACAATCGAGCATGTACAAAGAGGCGATCTTTCACGAGGACTGCCCTCAGTCGATCGCCGTTCCCGGCATGCCCGAGCTCATTCGACGATGCAAGGATGGCGGCATGTTTTTGGCGATCGTGAGTTCCGATCTTCCTGAAAAACTTCATGAGGAAATCGCCGCATGGAATCTTGAGGGCGCGTTCGATGCGATAATCACGAACGTTCCCGATAAAATGGAAGCCGTGCAATCGATCGTGAAAACGCATGCCTTGGATCCGCAGGAAACGTGTTTCATAGGCGACAGCAACCATGAGATAGATGTCGCGAAAGCGACGGGAATCAGAAGCATCGCCGTAACGTGGGGGTTCACCAGCGAGAGAAACTTGCGAAGCAAACATCCCGATTATCTCGTGCGGAACGTCGAGGAATTGGAGAAGGTATGCGCGCTATGAATCGATCGGTTCGTACGTCAACCACAAGCCTGCGTTTGAACTGCAATGAACATCCGCCAGTCCCAGCCATTCTTCTCATATTGAACACTCCCGCCGCTTTGGAGTAGTCTTTTCCCCATATGAAAACACCCGCACTCATCGGTGGAACAGCCGTTGCCGCAGCAGTCGTCATCGGCGCGCTCCTCTCGCTCCAGAACTTCGACGCGGAGAAAGTCGCGTGCGAAGACATCGCCGCCGCGCGCGCGAGCCTGCAGGCGTCGTACGACGCGGGCGTGAACGCGAGCGTGCAGGTGTATGCCGGCGAGAAAGCGGCCATCGACGACGAACTCAGCCGGTGCTTGCGCGCGGAGCCCGAAGATCCGTGTGAAGATGCACAGAAAACGCGCGATCAAGCGGTCGCCGGTTTCAACGGCATTTCCTCGCCGCCGGACAGCGCATCGTACGCCGAGTTCCAAACGTACTTCGCGAAACGCGAAGACGCATACCAAACCTACAAGAAAGCGAAAGATGCCCTTGATGCATGCCGCGCAGCGAACCCGCCGAAGCCGGACGTTCCCTATGAAGAGTCGGACACGAAAGCGTGCTTCGATGCCTATGACGCATCCGTAGCAGCTATCCAGGAAACATTCACGAAGAACACGCAGGCACTCCGCGCCGCGTTCACGGCGGCGATGGCCGCGCTCGACGCGCGCGAGAAGGCCTGCAACCCTCCGACGGGCGACGGCAAGTTCACCGAGCTGACGGGCGGGCAGAACGGCGGCCAGAGCGCCGGAGGCGGAACCACGCCCGTGGAGATCCAGAACTGCCTGCCGGTCGATCCCAACCTGGACCCAGAGCTCATCGCGCTTCGGGCGAGGGCTAGGGCGATCCCCGTTGAAATCCAAGCAGTGGAAGACGGCATCAAGAACATTCGGGAACGCATGAACCCGCTCGAACGCGATCTGCGCGACGTCGACACGTACATTCCGCCAGAGGCGGCGAAGACACAGTTCGAAGGCGCGCTCAACGCCCTTCGCGCGGAGAGGAAAGTATCGATCGAGTTTTCCTTGGAGTTCTACAACAACCTCTTGAGCAGGAGGGAAGCGGAGAAAGCAGCGCTGGAGAAGGAATTGTCAGACGTGCAGGCGAAAATCGCGGCGCGCTTGGCGCAGATCGAACGCGAGAACGCAGCGCGTCAACGGAACTTCCCGACGAACGTGCATCTCTCGAAGCCCGATGAGTGCGAGTACTACCACTGCCACGGCGTCATCTGCGGCCGACCCGATCCGGCACAAAACGGCTGCGGCCACGGCTCAACAAGCCCGGACGACGTGGAGTGCAAGGAATTCATGAAGGCATACTTGAAGGCCGCGGGGGCGTAGAGCTATGACATTCTTCATCGGTTCGAAAATACGACGATCATCGTATTTTCGACAGATCCCCATCGAGGATCACCGGCTTCACCGCTTCGATCTCCGTTTTGTAGTACGGAATATCCGGAATCGGATTGAGGAGGAAAATCTTCTGATCAAGCACGTGCGCGAAGCCTATTTCCATCAGCGTGTTGCCGCCGATGTAGTTTTTGATGCCATGCTTGTCGAGGTTCAACACGAGTACCGCGTCCGCGCCCTGCATCGCGCGCCAAAATTCGCGGATCGCGTCGTGGTTGTTCTTCTGATCGATCTTGATCACCTCTTTTTCTTCATCCGTCTTGCCGACGAACGGCGCGGCTAAATCAGTCACGAACGCATCGTGCCCCAACGCAATCAATTGGTCGCGTGCTTCGAGCATCTTCTCGGTGTGCTGCATGCTGCCGATGACACCGATCTTCATGTGCATATAATAAAGAGGCTGTCCGGAATGGGACAGCCTT
>CAZUVN010000029.1:0-14070 GCA_964623835.1 uncultured Candidatus Peribacteria bacterium | reverse complement strand
GCTCAGCGCAATCTCAGTCAGGACAGAATCCATCAACAACTCCTCCGACCACACCCTCCACCGGTCCTGCTGCCTTGGCGGTCATGCTTGCAGGTGGAGCGGCTGGATTCGTCTATCGACGTAGGAGGTAAGATCCAAAAAACAAAAAACAAGATCCAACTGTTTGGATCTTGGTACTGAGAATCTTGCATCACAACTGTGTTGCCTTCTGTGCCTTACGCACACGACGCCATGTTTCACCGACGGCACCTGCCATTGCCAGCACTGTGAGCACTGCAGCGGGGCCTGTGTCACTCAGTGGAGCACCGCTGTGCATTGTCTGGTCGTCGCCTAATAGCTGTTGCAGTAATGCCGCGCGCTGGTCTGCCTCCTGACGAGCCTGGATGCGTTCTAACAAGCGCTGATTGACTGCGTCGTCTCCTCCAGCTGTGGACGATGAAGACGCGCCCTGGAGCTCCTGTAATGCTTTGATAAGCGCTTCTAAATCGGTGCTCTCTTCCTCTGGAGCTGCACCATGTAGATCCTCTTCAGCAGGTTCAGCAGCAGGTTCTTTCAATGCGGCCTGTTCGGCCTCGCGCCGAGCGGCACTTTCTTCCTGTTGCTTGCGTACCTGATCGGCGGTTTCTCTGTTCGATGGCGGTGGAGCAAAGAAGCGCGTTGTGAGCGATTCATCATCGAGCACATCCTCGGGTTCCAAATACGCCTCGGCAGTCAGCGGAGATACTGTTCCCGCAAGGAGTAAGCCGGTGAGGAGGAGATGTCGGATCATCATAATATTATAGATGAAATATGACTTTTAAGCAATGTTACGGACATTTCTGCTTATTCTCAGCCAAGCATTGGATAAAGGGAATTTCGTCACTGATGCCGTTATCTTTCGTGCTGTATTTGCGCGGATCGGTCTCACCTTCATCGACGATGCCGTTCAGATTTTGATCTTCACCCATGTAATATTCACGTCTCTGTAGACGTTCGCGACACAGCCCGTCGCACAGTCCGTCGCGGTCGCTGTCCTTCAGCCGTGGATTTGTTTCGTCGATATCCTGTTTACCGTTCCAGTTTTTGTCCTCAATACCGTCGATGATGCCGTCGCTGTCGGTATCGCGGATGGTCGGGTTCGTGTCTGTCAGATATTCGACACCGTCGAGAATACCGTCTCCGTCGGTGTCGGGAATCTTCGAATTTGTGCGAATCTCCCTTTCGATTTTATCGTTCAATCTGTCCGCATCATGATCGAGTCCTATTGCGAGGGATTCCGCGGTCATGATGTAACACATCGTATTCGGCTTGAATGATTCCACTTGATGACGGATGGCACCTCTACGCTGTTGTGATTGCTCCTCCAGCTCCGCCGCTGTAGGAAGCCGTCCGCCGGGGCTGTAGGATAATTGCTTACGTGCTTCTTCTGCCGCCCGGATTTCGCGCTCTTTCTCGGACAGGAAAACCAGTCCGGGAAAGCCCGATCGTGTGTCGACCAAGTCTTCCGGGGCGTTTTGCGGAATGCAGTATCCCCAGTAGCGCACCACTTCACCTTTGTGCCCCAGCAGTACCTCTCTGGGAATACTCAAAAAGGTTCCGGGAAGATGAAATACCACATGCGTGTTGGAAGGAATGGTTGCCCCGCTCGCCACTTCTTCCTGTGTGAGCACGCGCCACGAATACGTCTGCTTTTGCCGGACGAGATATCCTTCCAAGTCGGCTCCGTGCAGGTACCAGAGCGCAGCGGGCGCTAGCACAAGTGCCAGTGTCAGCAGTCTTGCAGGCCATCGAGATTGTGTGTGGGTTTTTTCCGGGACCATCTACCCATTATACCAGAAAACAGCTCTCTAAAGAAGGCAGAAACAATGGAGAAAACAGGTTTTTAGGCCTATTACTGGCACTCTCTGGCCTCAAGTGCTTATACTGCCCGCCAATGGCCAACGATCCCTACTCCATTCTCGGACTTTCCCGCGACGCGTCAGCCGATGACGTGAAAAAGGCATACCGGAAAATGAGCAAGGAATGGCATCCGGATAAGCATAAAGGAGACAAAGCGGCGGAGACGAAGTTTAAACAGATTAACGAGGCGTACGAGACACTTAGTGATCCGCAGAAGCGGCAGGCGTACGATCAGTTCGGTTCGACTGGCGGACAAGGATTCGGCGGCAATGCCGGGGGCTTCGATTTCTCCGGATTTGAGAATGCGGACTTTGGCGATCTCTTCGGCAATTTCTTCGGAGGCAGACGTCAGGCGCAACAGCAGGAGACCGGCAACCGCGAGATCGAATTGACCATCCCCTTCGACGACGTCATCAACGGTGCGCAGAGGCAGATTCGTTTGGAGCGCATTGCCGCATGTGAACGTTGCGAAGGAAAAGGAACGGCGA
This sequence comes from uncultured Candidatus Peribacteria bacterium, assembly GCA_964623835.1. Lineage (GTDB taxonomy): Bacteria > Patescibacteriota > Gracilibacteria > Peribacterales > Peribacteraceae > JAKQEM01. The sequence goes on along the minus strand of CAZUVN010000029.1, from coordinate 11,704 downwards.
AGAATTCCGAGATCATCACGTGCACGCAGTGCGGTGGAACCGGTCAAATTACGCGGACAGTTCAGTCGTTCTTCGGTGCAATCAGCCAGCGCAGTGTCTGTACGGTTTGCAGCGGCAGCGGACGTGTACCAAAAGATCCGTGTCCGGACTGTAACGGTCAGGGCAGAGTACGAAAGACCGATACCATCACCATCGAAATTCCCGCAGGTATCGATACCGGTCAGGTGTTGCGCATCAATGGACAAGGTGATGCGGGGCTACGCGGCGAGCCGGCCGGTGAACTCTATGTGCGCATTCGCGTCCAGCAGCATCCGCACTTTGAACGCGAAGGTGCCGATATCCGCTCGGTGCATACTATCCCTGCAATCGATGCGATATTGGGCGGGACTGCGGATGTGAAAACCGTTCAAGGGACATCCAAACTGCAGATTCCCGAGGGAACGCAGCCCGGACAAATTTTCCGTATTCGCAACAAAGGATTGCCGCACCTTGGTCGCAGCAGCCACGGTGATCACTATGTGATGATCAATGTTGAGATTCCGAAGAGGCTCAGCAAGAAAGAGCGGAAGATTCTGGAAGAATGGCGCGACGAAGCTTCTTAGCTTCTAAGCTCCCAAGCTTCATAGCTTTTTGCAGAACGCGTAAATGCGATCTCCAATCTGTTTTGCGGTAGTTTGCCAAATTATCGGCGCACAAAATATTCCTTAGCAGCTGAGGAGCTGAGTAGCTTAGAAGCTAAATATCAAGATTCTCCAATCCATCATCCGCTGCCATAACCGGTGATAGTTCTTCACCACCTTTGATCTGATTTTTACGTTCCACTTTGAGCTTCAGCACAATCTGACGGTAGTCCCCTTCGCCAACGCTCTCTGTTGTCAAATCCTGCAGCTCCGGATTGTTCGCAACGTACAGGTGCACAATACGGCGGAAGTACGGTGACATGGGGCTGAGTGCGACACGGTTGCCGGTGCGACGCACAAAGTCTGCTTTCGTTTCGGCGATCTTGCGAACCTTCTCTTCCTGAATGGCGCGGTAGCCATCCGCATCCACCACGATGAGAGGCGTGCGTGCCAAGTTCTCGTGCGAGCGGGCAATCGATTTAATCAGATGTTGAATTGAGTTCAATGTCTCTCCGTGCCAGCCGATAATGCGGCTCGCTTCGTTGGATGCAATATCGATGCGGGTGATGTCGTCTTCTTCGCGAACAGTCACGTCGCCGTGGACCAACCCGAGCATGTCGAGTATCTGTGCGGTGGTGTGTATAAGAAAGGCGTGATCCATGGGAGAGGATTGAACTATAGCATATGAAATTCAGAATTGAGAATTCAGAATTAGGATAAAGGGAATCTATCAATTCGTTAAATTCTTAATTCTGCATTCTACATTCTACATATAAAAAGGCCTCGTTTTACGGAGGCCTTTTGATTGAATGAATTCGTCGACTTATCGGACAGCGTCCTTAAGTGTCTTACCAGCCTTGAAGGACGGAACCTTCATAGCAGGGATGGAAATCTTCTGCGTTGGGTTGCGTGGGTTCACACCCTTGCGAGCGGCACGCTTGCTGACGCGGAATGTTCCGAAGCCCGTGATCGTGACGTTGTTGCCCTTCTTCAGTTCCTTCGTGATCAGGTTCGTGACTGCCTCGAGGGCGTCGGATGCTGCGCGCTTCGTGATGCCTGCGGCGTTGGCAATATTGGTGATGAGGTCCTGCTTGGACATAAAATGAGGAGGAAAGAGGAATAAAAGACGAAACTGCCCGCAGTGTACCCCCGAGAACCGCGGAGGCAAGCGGTCGACGCACCTGGAATGGCTTCGTAAAGCCAAAAAAATGGGACCTTGGCTCAGCATAGCCAAAAAATCCGAGTACAAACGATGATCATAAAAACAGGAAAATTCCATCTAAAACCAGAGTTTGGCACATGATTATCGCAAAATCGCTTCAGTGCCCCGATGCACATCCGCGTTGACAATGCCGCTTCATCAACCCTACTCTCCCCGACACCTCCTTCCTTAATTGAGCGTCATGCCGACACACCTCGTCATCGTTGAGTCTCCTGCGAAAGCCAAAACCATCAAACGGTTTTTGGGGAAAGATTATGTCGTGGAAGCGAGCATGGGACACATTCGCGATCTCCCCGGAAGCGGACTCGGCGTCGATGTCGATAAAGGATTTAAGCCAACGTACGAAGTGGCGGAAGGAAAACAGGGCGTTGTCAAAAAATTAAAAGATCTCTACAAGACCGCAGATGATCTGTGGATCGCGACTGATGAAGACCGCGAAGGGGAAGCGATTGGTTGGCATTTGACGCAGGCGCTCGGCATCAAAGATCCGTCGGGTATCAAGCGCATCGTCTTCCACGAAATCACGGAGCCCGCTATCAAAGAGGCGATCGCACACCCGCGAACGCTCGATATGCGATTGGTCGACGCACAGCAGGCGCGCCGCATTCTCGACCGCCTTGTCGGTTATACCCTCTCCCCCTTCCTTTGGAAAAAAGTGTATTCGGGATTGTCCGCGGGACGCGTGCAGTCGGTGGCAGTTCGCATTATTGTCGACCGTGAGCGCGAAATCCGCGCGTTTAATCCGGTCGAATATTGGTCGCTGGAAGCTTTGTTGGAGACCGGCAAGAAGGAACAGTTCACCGCCGCACTCTCACAGAAAAATGGAAAGGCATTTGAACTGCACAACAAAGAGGACACCGATGCCGTGCTTGCCGATATCAAAGACGCATCATTCACAGTTGGTGATATCGACGAAAAAGAAGTGAGCAGAAATCCATCTGCACCGTTCACGACCTCTACCTTGCAGCAGGAGGCATCGCGCAAGCTCGGCTTTTCGGTGAAGCAGACAATGGTCGTCGCGCAGCAGCTCTACGAAGGTATCAGCTTGGGTAAAGGTGAAGGTTCCACCGGTCTTATCACGTACATGCGTACCGACTCGGTCAACCTCAGCCAGAAGGCTCTTGCAGACGCACGAGAGACGATTCAAAAACTCTATGGCCGCGAGTATGTGCTGAGCGAAGCGCGGACGTTTAAGACGAAAGCTAAGGGCGCTCAGGAAGCGCACGAAGCGATCCGACCGACGGAAATCAGCCGCACGCCGGAGTCGCTTGCAGGCGTGCTCGATCATCAGCAGCTCAAGCTCTACACCCTCATTTGGAACCGCACGATGGCAACGCAGATGCCTGCCGCGGAGTTCAAGCGCATCGGTGCGGATATTACTGCACAGGGATCGGCTTCCAACAGTTACACCTTCCGCGCGACGGGTCAGACAATTCTTTTTGACGGATTCCTCCGTGTGTATCGCACCCATGCAGATGACGAACGTGATGAGTCGCAGGAAGATGAGAACGAGAAGATTCTGCCCCCACTCAGCGTTGGCGAATCACTCGACTGCAACGAATTGAAGCCCGAACAGCACTTCACCAAGCCGCCTGCTCGGTACACGGAAGCGAGCCTCGTCAAAAAATTGGAAGAGGAAGGGATTGGTCGTCCTTCAACCTACGCACCAACCATCTCAACCGTGCAGCAGCGCGGCTACATACGCAAAGAAGGGCGTCAGTTGGTGCCGGAAGAAATCGCATTCACGGTCACCGATTTGCTCGCGGAGCATTTCCCCGACATCGTCGATTTGCACTTCACCGCGTCCATGGAGCAGTCGCTCGATGATATCGCCGAAGGAGAAAAGCAGGGAATGATGTTCCTGCAGAGCTTCTACGTGCCGTTCAAGGAACTGGTTGACCATAAAACGAAAGACATCAAGAAGAGTGATGTGATGAAAGAGCGTGTGATAGGCATTGATCCGACCAGCAAACTCGAAGTGATTGCGCGAACTGGACGCTTTGGTCCGTACGTGCAGCTCGGCCGTCCGCCGCAGGTGGAAAAAGGGAAGAAGGTGAAGAAAGAAGATCAGCCGCGCACCGCATCATTGCCTAAGCATGCGATTATCGATGATGTCACAATCGAACAGGCGCTCGCGCTGCTCGCATTCCCGAAGAGTTTGGGCAAACAAGATGGCGCGGACATCAACGTGATTCTCGGACGCTTCGGTCCGTACATCAAATGGGGTGAAAAAACCGCTGCAATCCCCCAGGACATCGATCACACCACCGTGACGCTGGAACAGGCTGTGATCATTGTGAACGACCGCGTAGAGGCCAAGAAAAAGGCTGCAGAGCCACTCAAGACATTGGGTGAGGACCCAAAGACAGGCGGCACCATCCAGGTGAAAGACGGACGCTTCGGGCCGTACATCACCGACGGCAAAACCAATGCATCGCTCGGGAAAAAATTCACGCCGGATTCCATCACCTTTGAAGATGCGGTCGAACTGCTGGAGAAGAAACGCAGTAGTCCGAAGAGAGCGTGGAGAGGAAAGAAGAAGTAACGAGCGTTACCGTATGAACGGATTATTCAGAATCTTGATATTCACCTTTGTGCGACACTGGAAGGCGGTGGGATTCTGATCAATGCGAGCTCTCTCCTTTACCGATACGAGCCAGAGGAGATCGGCATCTTTTTTACCGCTGTCCGACACGTTTCCCATCATCGTTAACTCAGGCACTTGTTTTGCATCGCCTGCGGCGCTATCCGCATCGGTACAGTACACGCCGGCTGTCGCCACATCACCGCAGCAGTCATACACGCGAACCGATGTGTTATTTAACTTGTTGTTCAAAAGGAAAATGTTCCGTGCGCCGCCGAATATCCTCTGCAAGCCGATGCCGTAGATCGGGTGCGTATCGAAATATGCCGGAATGGTAATACCGTGCGCGGGGTAATCCATATTCGTCGGGAAGTTGATCGTATTATTCGATACGAGCACGTTCGTCATGCCCGATGCAATGTTGATGGCAGATCCTTGTGCGAACGTGCGGCGGTTCATTATGCCCGGCACCGTCTGGTCGAACGTATTGCCATCGATGAAGGCTCCCATCGCGTTTTGCATTTTAATGCCGCTATGGAGAGCATTGGCACCGGTGTTCGTCAGATCGCTGACGACGGTAAAACGATTATTACGCACGACGAAGCCGAAGAATTTCGAGCTGACGAGGTCCATCACCGCACGCCAGTCGTTTGCACTGGGTGCCCTATAATTAGGCGGATCCAGCTGTATGTCGCCGGTTAACTCCGACGAAAGTGGTGCGATGTAAAAGCCAACACTGCGCATAATGATCGTGTTGTTTTCGAAGGCGACCAGATTCACCGTGCCGCTGCACAGGCGCTGCTTCTCATTCTCGTCCGTCAGATTCGCCATGAAGGTGTACAAACGCTGTTCGCCGGCGGGGATCCTCCCCTGCTCGATCATGACAGGGGCATGGATATTGATGAACTTGTCCATGTTCTGTTTCTCCAATGTGTTGCCGAAGAGCGCGTTCCAGCCATGGAAGTCGCGCATTGTGACGCCGCGGATGCCGATATTCGAAATCGTTTTTCCTGCGGTGGCGCAGGCGGTGATGCCGCGCTGGCCACTTAGCTGTTTGGTGGCTTCGATATAATTACCGTTCAAGTTCAGATTCGAGAAGTTGATGTTGCTGGAGTTTACGATGTTGAACGTGAAGTACTGCAACACGTCGGTGCTGTCGCGGAGGGGCGAGAGGGCGCCGTTGACGGTGATGGTCGTGGTGTTGCGACCTTGTGCGTCTCGTGAGCCCGAAATCGAGATGTTCGATCGCTCAAAGATCAGAACGGATTCCGACAGCGTGTATGATCCTGAACCGATGATAATCTGCAGCGGATTGCCGTGAGCGTTCTGCTCGATGAGTGCATTGAGACAGGTGCCGAGTGCAAAACTCGAGCCGGAAAGACATGGACCGGGCGATGAGTTCGGCACTTGTACGGTTGTTGTATTACCGCGGAAAATTTGGACCTCATCGGTAAAGATGTAGTTGCCATTGGCACTGATCGTCAGCTTCACGTAACGACCCCCGCTCTTCAGCCCTCGCATCGATATGGTTTTCTCGTTGTACTGTTGAGGGTCCCCGTCGGCATTACCCGTAGTGCTTGCAATAAATTGCCAGGGGTCGCTCTCGGATGTGCGCACGTACAAATCGATCTTTGTCGGATAGCGAACATCGGCACTCCCAGCCGCGGTGTGCACACCGAAACCGTCGATTGGCTGAACTTTCTGCAGGTCGATGATGATGCTTGTCTCCGGGGATGCAAACCATCCTACTGCGTCTCTCTGGGTCCAGAGAGGTGTTGGTTTCGCATTGAATGCGGGGGGCGCGGTGATAACCCCGTTCGTCAGAGTGCTCACTTTATTTCCTGTCAGACGATAGTTGGGGGTAGTTTCGGAGGTGACTGGACAGTTGAGAGCAATGTTCGCTCCAGCTGTTGTCATTGTTCCGCAGCCAGCGAGACGAAAGTTCGATACCTGACCGGAAAAATGTCCGCGGAAAATCGCCGTCGATATCACCACTGCGATAAACAGCAGCATGGTGTTCTCGTACACGTCCTTTGAAATGCGTTTCATGAAATGGGAGAAGGTAGACGGAGCATACGCCTCTGAAAATCCATTTCCTATTTACTCACCCTTACGTGCGGTGTCCGCCATCTTGGTTGCTGCTGCCTGCATCTGAAGAACCAGTGGCTTCAACGACGTGGAAAATTCCATAGCCTTGCTTCCCAAATGCCATGCAGTCGATGCGTCGCTGATCGCTTCTTGTGCGTCACCATTTGCAATGGCCATCGCCCCGTCGGTCAGTGCCATTGCACCTTCGGCTGTTTTGACTGCGGCCTTTGCAACTGCATCATCTGGCCTGCTGGAAAGTGCGCCGCGTGCTGTCAGAATCGCTCTTGCCGCAGACTGGCGTGCAACGTCATTCACGCCGCTGTTGATGAGCTGCAAAGTATTGAGTACGTCGTTCTCCGTTGAAGAAAGCAGTGTCTGTGTCTGCTTGCCTTCGCGGTAGAGCAAGAATCGATAGAGGAGATCCGCCGTTGCTCCGCGCGTCATTGCTGCATCGGGGAACAGTTTTCCTCCCTCGGCTTGAACAGCAGAGGCGGTGAGGCCATAACGCAGATAGGGATAGAACCACGTTGTCGAGTCTGAGGCATCAGATCCGAGTGGATACGTGATCTCACTGTAGTTGCTCGCAGCATCAATCTCATATGAAGAGAGCAGCATCTTTAATGTTTCCACGCGTGTGACAGGGTCTTCTGGACGGAAAAATGCCTGCTTCTCCGGCGCATCGATCAATCCGAGTTCCACGGCATTTGCGACATACGGCGCATACCAGCTGTCTGCAGGAACGTCGCGGAAACCGGCAGTTCCTGACACCGATCCCGTTCCGACGCGGTTTGAGACGATGATTTTGATCATCTCCGCGCGGTTCACGGTCTGGTCTAATTTGAATGTCCCATCTGTGTATCCATTCAGAATCCCCCGCTCTTTTAACTCTTCTACTGCCGCATAGGATGGACTCTCAACAGGGACATCCGAAAACGACGGCTGGGCAGCAATTGCTGCTACTGGCAGAGCCAACAGTCCAAGAGTGCCGATGAGGCGATAGGCATGTCGTGTCATGAATACGTAACAGGATAGCGCATAAGTGGCAAAAACCGCTTGCAGAAGGGCTGGGACGGATGTCCTGTGTCCTCTGTGCGGACAGTTCAAACGCGGTATTCTGGGTTTTGTTACGGCAAAAACATGCGTAAGATAGCCACACCTTAGGCGCTTAGCTCAGTTGGCCGACGAGCGCTTGCGCGAGTCGCACTAGAAAATACGCTTGCTCGGTCCTTTGCCCTTTATAGCATCATGGTCTGGTTCATAGGCGCTTAGCTCAGTTGGTAGAGCGTCGGTCTCCAAAACCGAAGGTCGTAGGTTCGATCCCTACAGCGCCTGCCAAATTGAATTCGAGACGAACACTACATTGAATGCGAGACGAGTGGTTGCGTACATTCGAGGCTATCGATAACACACTGGCCTAAAACAGGCTTTTTATGCTATACTGAGGAGAAATGGTCCAAATCGACATCCACATTCCGCGCCCGTTTCTGACTCTCGGCATCATTGCCGCAGTCAGTGGATTGGCATGGTCTGGTACAAGTCCGTTGTCGGCAGACGCAGTCGGAGGCGGCACCAAAGATGCCGCGTATGAGGTGCAGGAAGCCGAGTCGAATATTCGTCGATTGCGTGAAGAACAGGATGTCCTGTCTCGTCGTGAACAGATTCTGCGCGGAGAGCTGGAGGCGATCGAACAGGAGCTGACGCAGACGGATAATCAGATACTGATTATCAAGCTGCTCGACACACGCGAACGCTTGCTTCGATTACTTGATGATCGCGAGGCGGCCGAGCAGGAAATTCTCCTGTCTCTGCGTCAGATTTGGGATGCTCAAGGCGTTGCAATCACGGCTTCTCAATTTGCCGATAACGGTGTGATGCCGGAGTTCCTCTGGCCGGTTGAGCCGACACTTGGCGTATCTGCAACATTCCACGATGAGGGGTATCACAAGCGCTTCGGCATGGAACATAACGCTATCGATATTCCTGTTCTTCAGGGCTCCGTTGTCTTTGCAGCGGCAGACGGCGTGGTTGAAAAAGTGTCCGACAACGGTTTGGGTTACAGCTCGTTGGTCATTCGCCACAGCGGCGGATATGCAACGCTCTATGGTCACGTTTCCGGTTTCCTTGTCGAAGAAGGTGACCAGGTTCGTGCGGGTGATCCCATCGTTTTCTCCGGTGGAACGCCGGGTACGAAGGGTGCGGGACGCATGACTACGGGAGCGCATCTCCACTTTGAAGTCCTTCACAGCGGTGCGCACGTTGATCCTCTTACCGTGTTGCCGGCGAGCCGGTAACGACCGGTCCGGGTCCGTCCTTGTGCTGCGCCAAGAAGGTTTTTTGCATGATCACATGTGCGGCTTGTTCGTGTTTGCGTACCATGTGCAGCTCAATCTGCCCCGGGCGCTCAGCGGCGGTGTCAATGATGAGTGATCCGTATCGTAAGATGAAACTCAGCGGATTCGGGTAATGCGGTTTCACATTGGTGACCGAGTTGTAGTTCACCTGGTTGATGCTGCGCCCGAGGATATGTTGGTTCTGAAAAATCAGGCGGTAGTTTGTGACGTAGATCACGTCATAGCTGTAATCGAGCCATGTTTTCCATAAGAAGATGCAGGCAAATACCAACAGCGCAATGCCGAACGTAATAGCCGCAGTTCCCTGCCCGAGCAGCAAGGTGCCAAGCCCGAAAATCAATGTGACGAGCGGTGTGATGATGCCGATGATGAGGGAGAACGGACTCTTACTAACGACGTATTCCACTTTTTCATCTTCGACGAGTCCGATGTCTTTCTTCATGTCTGCACGGTCGGTAAAGCGCGCAGCACCCTCTATTTCACCAAGTTTGAAAAGACGGACCAGACTGAACAGTCTGATGAGTGGTGATCCCCAGAGGCCAGCATAGAACGGGATAATCGACAGAAGATCAACAATGCCGTACCAGGAAAGTGCATAGCGCATTCTGTTTGGCGCGGAGTATAGGCGTGCTCCGTATTCAACGGTGAACAAGGCAACCACGACAGCTTCCATCATCTGCAACGTGCGAATCGTCCGTTCGGAATCCGTAATGAATTCGATGGCGACAAGTGCCGATGAAAACAGAATCAGCGCGATTAAAAAAATGTGATATACCCGCCCCGCACGCCCCTGCCCATGGTGCAGAATTTCCCAGAGCTGCTTGCGGTTAATTTGCCGTTTATCGGAACCATTTAAATGCATAGAGCTGTTGTGCATGTTAGACGATATTCGATCAATGCGCATTACGCCTCATCGGGCATCAATTCTTCCAGCAATCCTTCTTCCGCTGCCTGCAACCACGCGAAGTTGTCGGTCATGCCGGCAACGTAGTCTTTCACCGCTTCCGGCAAACTGGAATGAGTTCTTTGTCCCAAAGCGAGGATTTTTTCGGACGGATGACTCAAGTAATGATCGCAGAGAAGGCTGATAATTTTCTGTCCTTCGATGGCCCGATTGTGCACGCGCGGATGCAGATACATTTCGGCGGATAAAAATGACCGGAGTTCGTTCAGGCGCTCACGCATACCCGGCGAGAATCCAACTGTTTCGCCTTGTGACGATTCAACCAGATCACGAACCAGCAGATGCACCAGCGATCCTCTGATGCGCGTTCCCCGTTCTTTTGATTGTTCATATGCCTCACGTGCAAGATCGATGGTCAACAGCTCTTCCAGTGAGAACAAATCGGCATTGAGGGCATCATCGCAGTCATGTGATGAGTACGCGATTTCATCGGCGATGTTTGCCGTGTCCGCTTCCAGCGAATGATGCAGCGGCGATCCATCGATCGGATGAACGACCGAATGTTTGAGGAGTCCGTTTTCAATCTCTCTGTTCAAGTTCAGCCCTTCGTACAGCGACGATCGCTTCTCCAGCAACGTGACGATACGGAATGATTGGAGGTTATGTTCAAATCGCAGACCGTGCGTCCGCATCCATGCATCCAGCGCCTCTTCGCCTCGGTGTCCAAACGGCGGATGTCCGATATCATGTGCAAGAGCGATGCACTCTGCCACATCTTCATTCAGGCTGAGTGCACGTGCGATATCGCGGGCGATTTGCGCGACTTCCAGTGTGTGCGTCAGTCGTGTGCGGAAGTGATCACTATCGCCTATCACAAACACCTGCGTTTTCCCCTGCAGTCGCCGGAGCGCTGTTGAATGCAAGATACGATCGCGGTCGCGTTGGAACGGCGTGCGCAGTTCGTCGCCGGGTTCCTCAAAACGTCTGCCGAGACGTCCTTCGTGCGGAATGGCACGAGGGTGAAGAAGTGCATTTGCCTGTTTGATGCGGTCGGGGAGTAGTGTCATCAGTCTGTAAGGATACACCCAAAATACTACATTGCTCATAAAAACCCTGACGCAGACGTGCGCCAGGGTTTAAGCTATGTCGTCACTCAATGGACACCTCACAAGTTAAGCGCTTTCGAAATACTCAGAAATCCGATTCGTTAACGCATACTCATGCTGATACTCGACATGATCGAGATCGAGCAGGAACCGCATGACATAGGCATCTTCGGCCGTGTCTTCGTAATAGTTGCGGAGCACGTTGGTCGCAGTAAATTTCTGTGAGTGGAAGAACAATTGCGCGGGCAGGTTGCCCTCGCGAACTTCCAGCCGCAGCTCGGTGCGACGCTGCTGTGCTAACTTGTTAATCAGCTTGTCGATCATTTGTGTGCCAACCCCTTGCCGACGGGACCACGGGGCGGTGGCGAAGTTCAGCACGTGCAGTTGGGACTTCAGCAATTCGTAGATCATGAACCCCACGATGCGTTCCTGGTGCTCGGCGACCATGCCGATGCAGTTACGCTGACGCAGGCAGCACAGGAAATCTTCTTCGCACCAGGCGAACTCGAAGCTTTGTTGTTCAATCTCCAGCACTTCAGGCATGTCCCGGCGGATCATCCAGCGAATCTGAACGGCACACTGTTGTTGACGGACTGTTGGGCTGTAACTCATCGCACACCTCTCCCTCCATTGAGATCCACATGGCAACCACTTTCTCTTATGACCTGTAGGACCACCCTACAGACAAAAAGCGGATGAATGAGGACGAACGAGATGTGACAGAACAGTCAGTCATGCTACCGCGGTTTGACCGACTGTAAAGCGCATATATCTGTCCCAGATAACCGTTGCGACGGATACGCTTGCATCCCTGGTAAACCAGGTGGGT
>CAZUVN010000028.1:0-14169 GCA_964623835.1 uncultured Candidatus Peribacteria bacterium | reverse complement strand
CCAGTACATCAAGTTGCGCCTTTGCAGCATTTGATCCAATGTTATTACCGATGATGACGGCACCGGATACGGCGAACTTCGATCCCGGAGTTTTGGTGTTAATACCGACACTTAGTGTAGAGCGGATGACCGAGAAGGCCGGTATAGACCCTACTCCTCCGCTTACAGAGAATGTTTCGCCGGGAACATAGAGGAATGATTCGTCATTGCCTACCCAACTCAATGCACCTCCTGACGTATAGTCCGAAGAAGATTGTCCGAGTATGAGACTGTCCGATGCGTTGTATCGACCGACGCCGAAGCCCCACGAATCGCCGGCACCCGTGCCGTCACCGATACGCTGTATCTGGATGCGACTGCCGATGTCGGACGTGGGCGTGACGGTCAATGCGTAGAACGGATTGACTGTATTGATTCCGACGGTGCTCGTACCGATTCTCGTGCTGAGTAATGGCGATGCTCCTGTTCCGGAAATATTCAGGCTGCGACCGGACATCGTTCCACGAACGTTCAACAGTGCGGTCGAGGTTGCCGAATGCGTGTTGCCGTTCTGAATCGTCAGTGCCCCTGTCATCGTATCGCCAGCAATATTCACGTATCGAGCGTCAAATGCCGTTGTAAGGGCACCCGTTCCGGACCAGTTACCGGCGCTGATGGATCCACAGCTGAATCGTCCGGTCGTCGCATCCCACTTCAATGCCTGGGTGCTCAAATCACAATCCGTCAGACCAGCTCCATTAATGGATGTTGCAACGTAGAGCGTTGCACCGGATGCCGCGCCCTCCCACACCAAGGTGCCGGAGGAGGCGAGTGCCTGTTGAGCATAGACTGTGCGGCCTGATGCAGTGCCGATTATTTCCAGTGCAATGCCTGCATCCGCCGTTTGCGTAGTGATATTGGAGCCGATAATTGCGGAGCCGGAAACCGACAGGGGAGATCCGGGATCGGTTGTACCGATACCGAACCGGACGTTTGGCATAATGAAGAATTCCAGACCGTCCCATTGCATACCCACCACCTGACGGGAAGCCGCGACCGTGGTACCTGCAGCATAAATTCCTCCCATGTTGGCGTTCGCGACACCGGTGTTCCCTGAAACACCGAAGTGCATAAAGTGACTGGAGTTAGTCGCTCTTGTCAACAGATGAGGCTGAACCATGATTGCGCTCTGTGTCGTGAATCCACCGTTCTGGTCGATGGCAAATTTAGTCGATCCCTTATTCTGGAACTCCACTAGGTTCCACGCGCCGTCCGCAGTTGATCCCGTTGACGAGAATACGAATGCAGGATTATTTACCCGGCTTTGTGTCCAGCTCTCGAATACAGCCGTGCTCGTTCTGAACGATGATACGGGAGTGATGTAGTTGCGCAGACGTAGGCCGCTCGTGGTGAATCCGCTGTTGGTAGTAATGAACACCGGTTGTTGCAAAATTGATCCGGATTCGACAATGAGCGTGCCGGACGAGACGAGTTGGTTTCGTGCGAACACCGTCGAACCGGAGACAGTCGTGAAGCGTACAAGTGCTCCGGTAATTGTTGTGTTGAGACTGAAGAAGTTGCCGGCGTTCAGGGTGAGACCCTGTCCTGCTGTGTACGTTGTGTCAGTGTCAGTACCACAACTGAATCGTCCCGTTGTCGCATCCCACTTCAATGCTTGGGTGCTCAAATCACAATCCGTCAGACCAGCTCCATTAATGGATGTTGCAACGTAGAGCGTTGCACCGGATGCCGCGCCTTCCCACACCAAGGTGCCGGAGGAGGCGAGGGTTTTTTGTGCGCGGATGATGGAACCGGAGATGGTGCCCATTACGCGCAGTGCGTTGCTTCCAGTATTGAAGATTGTTGTCTGACCAAGATTGCCGACCGTGAATAGCGAGCCGCTATTGCTGTTCTGCACGACAAACAGATCGGCGGTCTGTCCGGTGAATCCACGTACGATCGAACCGATCTTCGATGTTGTATCGTTAATTACTTCAAACATCGCACGTGGCACGGGTGCTGCAAACTGCCCTGATAGGGAAGTGACCTGCAATGCTTGTGTGAAGATTGCTGCACGTGTGTACGCACCTCCTGTAGATGCAATGCGCAATGCTGTCGTTCCCGCACCGATATAGTTGAACATAGATGTGGTGCTGTCTGCCCAGCCATTTGCAACAACGTACGAAGCAAAGTTGTTGCCGGAAGCGTCTTGCAGGGCGACGTTGCTTGAGCGCAGTTTTAAGGCACCGGCACCATTTTCCGTAATGAGGACTCCAACGCCCGATTCAATTGAAAAGCTCAAGAATTCATACCCGTCGGATCCTCTGTGCAACGACAGGAATTCCTGGTTACCGCTGCCATTACCGTATGCCTGAATACCTCCTTCCGTCGTACTTGTTGTTCGGCCGATGACGCGGTTACCGGCGTTGATTGTTCCTTCAATATCAAGTCCGCCGCTACCAGTAATAAGCGAACTGACATGCAAGCGGGCACCACTTGCGGATCCTTCCCACGTCAGTGCACCGGAAGAGGAGAGTGAGTTCTTCGCATATACCGTGCTACCCGAGAGAGTTGTAAAGCGCACAAGTGCACCGGTAATTGTCGTGTTCAAGCTGAACGCGTTACCCGCACTCAGACTCAGTCCTTGTCCTGCGGTATAGGTCGCTCCGGCAGTTCCACAGGAGAAGCGTCCCGTTGTCGCATCCCACTTCAATGCTTGGGTGCTCAAATCACAATCCGTCAGACCAGCGCCATTAATGGATGTCGCAACGTAGAGCGTTGCACCGGATGCCGCACCTTCCCAGACAAGAGAGCCGGAGGAGCGGAGGGACTGCTGGCCGTAGATTACTTGTCCAGATGCGGTACCAACTACTTCGAGCTTGGTGGATGCGTCTGTCGTGCCGATACCGACATTGCCGGCAAAATACGTGAGTCCGTCGCTACCCTGAATTTCGAACAGCGACGTGCCGGCGTTATTGCGGATCATGAATCCTTGATTGTTTCCTCCGCCGTACACCACCATTACATGCGCACCTTCATCGACGATCTGTGCGCCGCTGGGTGTACCTTCGCGACCGAGTGTCCAGTTGGTGTCACCCGCTTCATGGAAGAAGATCTTGGTGCCATTGTTGCCGTTAAAGACAACATCTCCGACAACCTCGAGTGTGCCTCCTGGTGTCGTAGTGCCGATACCAACGCGGTTTCCTTCGGCGTCCACGTACATTGTTCCTCCATCAAAGATTGCACCGGATTCGGTCACGAGTGTTCCAGAGGAGACGAGGCGATTCTTCGCAAACACCGTCGAACCAGAGACAGTCGTAAAGCGGACAAGCGCACCGGTAATTGTGGAGTTTAGGCTGAACGAGTTGCTTCCGTTCAGGCTCAGTCCCTGTCCCGCGTAGTACGTGGTTCCATCATCTGTTCCACAAATCACTGCACCCGTTGCAGATGTCTCAAGGTTACAGTTGCGGAGGTTGCTGAGTGTCAGTAGGGAACCGGAGATAGAACCCTTCACATCAAGCTGTGCTTTGGCAGCGGATGATCCGATATTGTTACCAATGATGACTGCACCGGAGACAGCGAGCTTTGAGCCTGGAGTACCCGTGCCAACACCGAGTGCGCGAGCGAAGTAGCCGCTTCCCGACTTATCGATGCTGCTCATTACCTGCAAAGAGCTGTTCAGTACCTCAAACATGCTGGCTGTCTGGCTTGCTGCCGCAGTCAATTTAAGCGCTGTTCTGCTGGCCAGTGCAGTTTGCACGTGCAACTGAGCACTAGGCGATCCTTCGTAAATTCCGATTGTGTTGCCGTTTGACTGCATGCGAATGAAGCCACCCGGGTTATAGATACCTTGATAGGTGAAGACGATTCCCTGCGTTTCATTGTTTGCATAGAATCCTCCAATAACAGTCGATGAGGAGTTATCTGGTGATACCACGTGCAGGGCGCTCGTCGGCGAAGCCGTTCCAATACCCACTCTGTTAGAACCAGCCTGAATGACCATCGTAGTTCCATCAAAGTATGCACCGGATTCCGTCACCAATGTTCCAGAAGAGACAAGTTGGTTGCGTGCAAACACCGTCGAGCCAGAAACTGTCGTAAAGCGAACAAGTGCACCGGTAATCGTGGAGTTTAGGCTGAATGCGTTTCCTGCGCTCAAGCTGAGGCCTTGTCCTGCAGTGTAGGTCGCTCCGGCGGATCCACAGCTGAATCGTCCCGTTGTCGCGTCCCATCTCAGTGATTGTGTGCTGAGGTCACAGTCTGTGAGGCCTGCTCCATTAATGGATGTCGCAACGTAGAGTGTTGCACCGGAAGCTGCGCCTTCCCAAACGAGAGAGCCGGAGGAGGCGATCGACACGCCGGATCGAATCGTCTGTCCGATATAGAGCGAACGTCCAGATCCTGCACCTTCGAATACCAGTGTGCCGGAAGAGTTGAGAGATTTCTGTGCGCGGATGACAGCACCGGAGATCGTGTTCAGTACGTTGAGACCGATGGTGCTGGTATTTCCTCCGGTGACATTGATGGTCAACGCACCGGTCATCGTATCCCCGCTCTTGCGGACGTAGCGGCTGTCACCGAGGGCCAGCACGTTTCCTGTTGATGTGCCTGCGGCGGATCCACATCCGAGGTTGCCGTTCGCATCTGTCTTAATGATGCCGCAGGTCGTGTAGTTCTTAAATTGAACCGCGCCCCTCACCGTCAGTGTTCCGCTGGTCGTGAGGCTGTTCATTGCATTGATGATGGCACCCGAGATTGCACCTGCAACGCGGATGGCCGTACCACCGGTGCTGAAGACAATCGCACCGCTGAAGTTCTGGCGATTCGGGTTGTCGTTGCGGACGAACTTCGTACTGTCGACACCGTCGAGTGTGTTTGCGTTGTGCGCGTAGGGGACAGAGGCGAAGCGGCGGCGAGGAGCGAACACTTCTTCAAATGTTCCGTCGTTGCCCGGGTCGAACTCAACTTGCAGGTAGAGGTTGTCGGTATTGAAGTTGACCGAGCCCGTCATCGTCACGTGTGTTCCGAGTCCGACCGAGAAGAGTCCGCCGGTCATGGTTACGCGCGTGGTGGCGTTGGTCCAGTTTTCACTCCACAGAATATTACCGCCCGATGCCGCGTCGTAAATTTTAAAGCGCATGTTGTAGCTGCCGTTGCCGACTGCGCTTCCTGCAAGCAGGCTGATTTTTCCTTGGTAGTGGATGATCGGGTTGATGCCCGTTGCTGCGGAGGCCGCAGGGATTGAGAATGGAGAGCTGAGAAGAGAGAACACGTCCGGCGAAACAATGCCAGTCAGCAGGTATGTACCAAGCATTACCATCGCAATGACACGACGTGCTCTGCCCAGCTTGGAGGCTGAGGAGTTGAGGAGCGTAGACGCTTCCCCGTGCCGCTGATGGAGCAGCTTACTGTTCATGTGGAAGAGGAGCGTCAAGGTTGGAAACGGTGTGTCTCTCGTGCGTGAGCAAATCGGCCTGCATCGAGTTGCCGCGCTGTTCCCACAGTGCGGTCGCGATGTATCCGGAGATGAGTACGATGTTGATGGCTACACTCGCAAGAACAATTGAGCGTCGAATGAATGTGCCATGACCGCGCCAGAACGTGCACCAGAAACAATCACATGAACTCGAAGTTTCATGTGTGCGGATGGGGGTTTCGATTGTCGGTTGTTCAACTGCCACTTCTTCCGCGCGTGACTCCTGGTTTGCGATATGTGATTTGTAACTTGTCCGTTTCTTCCAGTGCAGCGGAGTGGAAGCAAAGTATAAACCTTCGCGCTCAATCACACGCCCGATCGTCGAACTCGATACATCCATGCCGTGCTCGCTCATCAGCAAGGTGCGAATTTTTTCCTTGCCCATCAGCGGGGAAGACTGTCGATACTCACGAATCAATTCGATTGCCCGTTGCTCGATAACGGGCGAGCGTGTTGCAAGAGGCGCGCGCGCTTTTTCTTCAAGCGTCGACAAATCATTCGGATCAAAACGATCGATCCATCTGTGAAATGTCGAGCGTGCAATTCCGTATCGCAAACACACTTCGCTTACGGAAGATTTTCCGGTGACGAACATTGCGATCCACGCGAGTCTCTCTTTCGCCGGCGCACTCAAAGCGGCTGCCTCACTGCTCGTGAGGATCGTCTCCAGCCGTTCTGGTGTGAGATGGTGCATTGAGTGTTTGTGTGTCTGTGTTTGTTGCCGAAGTTTCTCCTCATTGTAGCAGAAAGTTCACCGGGTCGCAACACCAGTCGACCGCATGAACGAACCAATGTCCGTGCCTTTCCCGCCTTCCGGTTCATGCAAAAACGCCATGCCGCGGATGGGCAAGTGCTTGGCTAGGGCTAGGGGAGCCGACGCGATTGTCACCTGTCTCGAAATCGCGCAAACAATCAATCGATCTGTAGCGTCCAGCGCCCCGCAATAGAGCGGATGTATATGAACTTTCGTCGCGGGTCGTGAACTTTTGTACGTTAGAGACTGATAACAGGCACAAATTCCGATCCACCGTCAAAACGGAGATATGGGAGGATCTGACGGTCTGAACCGTCAACTCTTCCCAAAATGGACCCGATCTCACTCTGAATGCCGTTGTTCCACCGAGCCGCGGTCGTATTGAAAGTTTGGAGCAGTTCTTTGACGTCACCGGTTTCGCCGATGCTTTGCTGTAGGTGACCGTAATGCGGATCGCGCTGGATTTCTTCGGTTGCTTCGAATGAGGAGGAGAACTGATGCAGTGTCGCCTGGATACTGCCGATGGCCTGCACGCGCATTTCCACACTTACATCGCTTGTCGTCAAAGTGTCGGCCGTTTCCTCCAAGCGCGATACCATTCGCTCCTGCACAGCTGTCAGCTCGAATTTTTCACGGATTGCGTCTACATCTTCATCGATCAAAGCGGTGTATGCGTCGGCGATTGCTTTGCTCTGTTCATCCAAATCGGCGCGGATGCGCGAAAAGGCCGCATACTGATAGAGCATCACGCCGACAATCGTGACGAGGGTGATGCACAGTAGGGAGAAGATGCGTCGCTTCATATGCGCGCGTGATTGTACCATCCACTGTCTCTTCCACAATGTCGCCTGCTTGCCGCATGGGCATGACATCGGTAGTCTCGGCGACATGACGAAGCATGTTGCAGTATCGGTTATCACCTGCGTACTCGCGGGACTTGCTCCGCTGTCGCTCCATGCTCAGGAGCCCACTCCGCAGCGACCCGAATCACTGCGCATCAACGTGCAGAATGACATGCCGACCGTCGGTGATTTCACCGTCGGCCCCGCACGCGTATTCCTAGAAATTCCCGCGGGAGAGGAGCGCGTGGTCGAGTTACAGATTACCAACAGAGAAGGTCGTTTGGCCGCATTTGACCTTTCTGCCGAAGATTTTGATGCCGATCCGGAACGCGACGGAACGCCGCGATTCTACGCGACCGATATCGAAGGTCTGTATCCCGCTCGCACGTGGATTACGCCGGAGCTTGATCGTATGGAACTGCGTCATGCGGAACGCGCCTTCATTCGTGTCACCATCCGTGTTCCAGAAGATGCCGAACCGGGTGATCATCAGGCTGCCGTCATTGTCACCCGCGATGTCGAGTCACAGCCCGTCGGCGGATTCGAAATTATTTCTCGCGTCGCGTCTCTCTTTGTTATCACGGTTCCGGGTGACATCGTACAGGAGGGGTATATCACTCGATTGCAGCCTCGCAATTACGTCAACTGGTCGTTCCCGGTCACACTCAACCTAGCCGCACGCAATGCGGGAACGGTGTATATGGCGCCCGATGGCGTGATTTCCATTCGCAATATTTTCGGTATCACCGTCGATGAGATTCCGGTGAAAGACTGGTTCATTTTGCGCAACTCCTCCCGTCAGCGTGATTTCATGTGGGAACCGCTGTTTGCGCTTGGCTATTACCGCGCCGTCACAGATCTCACCGTATTCGGCAACCGTCCATTGCAGCCCGTTTCAACCAGTTTCTGGGTGATTCCGCTTCTGCCGGTTCTCCTTCTTCTACTTCTTATCTTCCTCGTATCATTCTTGGTGCAGTACTTCTCTGCCCGATTCGAGATTCGTCGCAAGCCCGCCGCGGAGGACGAGAAGAAAAAAGCACGTCCGGCCAAATCCTAACAGGGGATCCCTCGGTCCTATCAGCTTCTTTTCTTGAATAAAAAGAGGTTTTCGGCTATAATAGTGCGATACCCTCATGTCACACAAACATCCTCCATTGAAGCCCGGACGACGTGCCACAGCGGCGACACTTCTGTGTATGTCACTCGTTGCGACAGCGGGTACGGTTCGTTTTCTGCAGGGCTCGGCATCGGAGTCATTCGTTATCAGTGTGTCCGTTGTGTCCGGCGATGCGGTGCCGGTTGATGTCGTCGCGATTCCCGAGAAGCGCGTTCCATCGACAGGCAACAACGGCACATTGCTCAGTATTGAAGTACGTCCCGAGGGGTCGACCGATGTTCTGTATTCCGGTGTCATTAATACAAGTTCCGGTGGAACGTATAGCGATCTCCAGCTGACAGGTATTAATGAAGGAACATATGACGTGAGTGCCAAAGGATTTTCGCACCTGCGCAGAACGCTCGCATCGCTCAGTGTGTCCAGTGGTATGACGCTCGACTTTACCGATGACGGTGATGATCCGCTGCTCAGCGGAGACGTGAACAGCACCGATGGTGATAACAAGGTGAATGGCATCGACCTCACTCTTATCGTGAATGATCTGAACGGCGGCCAAGCACGTTATGACTTGAACCGCGATACCAGAGTGAATGGTATCGATCTCACCAATGCCGTAACCAACCTCAACGTCACCGGTGACTCCTAAACACCGCACTGCTCGTCGGCGTGGAACTATGTTGCGTGATGTACGCCATGCGCTTCTCGTGTTTGCATGCGCTGTTACGGTTGCAGTCGCAGGCGGAACAATCGGAGTGCAAGTGGTGAGTGCTGCTGCCGGTCAAATTCTCAAAATCGTCACGTCCGATGATGGTGGCACGTTCTACGTCGGTCGCTGTTTCCGGACGAACTTTGAAATCCAGACCGATAACCTGCAGGCGAACTCCGTCGACCTGATCGTTCCATATAATCCATCTTATCTGCAGCCGTACTCGAACTCGGGATGTACGACAGCTGCAACGCAAATTACCACCCATAACCTCTTTCCTTCGTATCCAAGCAATTCCATTTCCGGCAACCAGATTCTGGTGACGGGATACGATCCATCCGGTAACAGTCCGGTGAACACCGGCGCAAACCCTGCCGATCGCATTATGGGCTACGTGTTCTGGAAAGTGATGGCTGCAAGCGGTTCGCACGTTCTTCGTTATACCCATACGCTCGGCAGCACGATTGATACCAACATTGCCGAAGACGGGGGAGACGGATCGGACGTACTCGATGCCGTCGAAAATCTGACACTGAATCTTTCAGCTGACGCAACGCCGCCGACCTTTACCAACCTGTATCCGACCGCCGGCTCCGGCAACGTTTCCGTCACCAGTCTCATCACGTATCTTTTCAGTGATGCCGGTGCGGGTATTCATTCCGGTTCATTGGTGACGCGTCTCAATGGCACGCCGCAGACGCTGGTGAAATCCGGCTGCACAACGACAAACAGTAACCGCAAGCCGCAGTGTAACATCAGCATCAACCCGTCGACGCTTTCCTATAACACGCTCTATACCGTCACCGCGACGGGTAGCGATCTCGCGTTGCCGAACAATACCGGGTCTACAACCTGGACGTTCACCACCGAAGATGACGACGATGCGCCGTATGTTCAGAACGAGAGCCCAGCGAACAGCGCAGTCGGTGTCGCAGTCGCAAGTAACATCCAATTCAATATTAAAGATTTCAAAAACAATGCCGGTGTTACACCCGGTCTGGGCGTTGATACCAGTACCATCCAAGTGACCGTGACAGTCGGGAACAATGCGCCGGTCACCTACGACAGCGGCGATGCCGAGTTCAGCATCAGCGGCATTGCCTCCAATCGTACGGTGGTCATTAACCCCGCATCCGATTTCCCTGAAAACACACTGATCACCGTGACGGTCAACGCATCCGACTTGCATAGCCCCGCTAACGTGATGTCCGCCCACACGTATTCCTTCCGCACGGTCGACTCCGCCGGTCCGTCTATTAGCGGCTACTCTCCGGCACAGAGCGCCATTAACGTTGCGGCAGATACGAACATCGTGTTCACCATTAGTGATGATGGTGCCGGTGTCGATATCGCTAATACAACCATTACCGTCGAGGGCGTCGTGTACGATCAGAGCGATCCGGAGTTTGGATTTACCGGTAACAGCGGTAGCTACACCATCACCTTTAATCCGTCATCCAACTTTAGCGGCGGGCAAGTGGTCGATGTGTCCATCAGCACGCGTGACCTTGCGTCGCCGACGCCTAACACGGCAAGCGCGTCCTACAGTTTCACCATCGCCAGCAGCTGCGCGACCTGCAGCGTGGACGGCGAAGATCCTGATCGATTCACAACTACAGCAACGCTTGATGCAACGATTGTCTTCCATGTGAAGGACACGGGTGCCGGTATCGACGATGACTCGATTCGCGTTACATTAGTCGGAGACGGTCTGACAGCGAACCCCTTGATTCTGACAGGATCGAGTGTGCTGGTCGATATCACCGGCTCTGCCAGTGACTACACGGTAACCGTCACGTTGCCGTCGGCCATTGAGCAGGATACCGCGTATGCAATTCTGATTGATGCATCCGATGTGAACGGCCTCGATATGTCGACCGTCGCCTACACCTTTATGAATCTGTCGGGTAGCGGCGGAGGAAGTTGCTCCAGTAGCTCGTCTGCTGCAGCCTGCATCTGTTCTTCGGATGACGGTGACGGCGATACGAATCAGACACGTCGCCCTGTTCCACCACTAATTCAAAATCTGCAGTCGTCGGAACTGCCGCAGATTGTCAAAGACCGTCGGTTACCTGACAGCCTGCACGCCGCCGCACCGCTTACGCATTACGATGATGTGCACCCCGGTGATTGGTTCGAGCGTCCTGTGAAAGATCTGCTCGACAGGGGAGTACTCGATAAGACACAGAACCTCTTCCGTCCTGCGGACTTCGCAGTCCGTGCAGAATTTGCGAAGATATTGGTGAAGCTGGAAAACATTTTGCCGCGCACTCCGGCAGAGCCTGCATTCGATGATACTGATCGTACCGCATGGTACTTCGCGTATACCGAAGAGGCGGGCATGCAGAGTTGGATGAAGGGTGATGACAACTGTTACGGCACACATCCCTGCACGTTACGTCCCGGTGCTCCCACCACGCGTGCCGAAGCAGTTGCGATGCTCGTGCGTTACTACAAGCTTGCTCCATTGTCGCTCGCACCAGTCTTCGCGGATGTTGGAGGCGATGCTTGGTACCGTGATGTTCTGCAGATTGCGGCTGACCGCTGTATTGTCCAAGGTGACGATCTGACCGGTTTGGCCGAGCCTGAGCGCATCGTTAATCGCGCCGAAATGATCGCGATGTTCTCCCGCGCCGAACAGCATCTGCGATACGGAAAAGATTGTGGAACGGTTTCTGCGGGTCCACAGGCATCACTTCTTGCCGATCGCTCAGGAGCCCTTTCGCAGGTTCTTGTATACAGTCTTCTTTCGGCTGTTTCTGGCATGTTTGGATGGGCTGCTGCTCGCCGTCCGCGCAACGTTTAGCATTGCTAATTTTCTTTATTTCCGCTATAATTAGATCAACACACATATGAAAAACAATCTTCTCTCCACTGAGCGTAAGGCACGTGCCGTTGCAGTTGGTTTTACCGCGACGGTGGGACTCTACCTGCTTGCCGCAGTTGTCGCAGAGCCGATGCGCGGATTCGCGAGCACGGTAGAAACAGCGATTGTTCGTCTGACTGTGGCATCTGCCATTGGTCTTTCCTGCGATGCCGATGGCGATAACCGCCACGGATCTGGAGAAGTGCTGAGCATCGGTACCATCACCTTTACCGGTGACACAGGTGTCTACAGCGATAACCGTGCAGTTCGTTGCCGTGTGGTAACAAACAACATTACCGGTTACACCCTCGGTTGGCGCGTCTTCACCGGTTCCGGTGGTACTGCTACCGGACATATGATTAGCCAGTTTGAAGATGTTATTCATGCCTTTGGTACTGGTTCAGCAAGTAACTATACAAAAGCATGGGAATTGAACCCTGGGGGTCTTCAGAACGATGCTCGTTGGGGTGGCCGCGTGTCATCCACCAGCTCCGGTTCCGATGTTGCTCCTATGCAATGGGGAACAGACGGTGTCTCGGAAAAGTGGGCACGTGTGAAGACGGGTTCCACACTGACGATTCGCCAGAGTACACAGGAATCACAAAGCGGTTCCGGTGACCTCATCAAGATCGGATTCCGTGCCGCAATCGGTACACTGAAGTCTCAGCCGACCGGTACCTACCAGGCGACTGTCACGTTCACTGCGGCGACGCAGTAACGACCCTCACAAAAGTTCCTAAAACCACACGTATGTGTGGTTTTTTTATGTATTTTCTCTTTTTGAAATACTTGCTAAATTATAAAAAATATTGTATAATATTTACAACATACAACATACACATTATGAATATCTTCTCCTCTCTCCCGTCTGAACGCCGCGTACGTGCAGTTACCGTTGGCATGAGTGCCACGGTGGGCCTGTACCTTCTTGCCGCCGTCATCGCAGAGCCGATGCGTGGCTTCGCAAGCACAACGGAAACGGCGATTGTTCGTCTGACCGTGGCTTCAGCCATCGGTCTTTCCTGCGATGCCGATGGCGACAACCGCCATGGATCCGGAGAAGTGCTGAGCATCGGTACCATCACCTTTACGGGTGACACAGGTGTCTACAGCGATAACCGTGCCGTAAAATGCCGTGTCGTTACGAACAACATTACGGGTTACACCCTTGGTTGGCGCGTCTTCACCGGTTCCGGTGGTACTGCTACCGGTTACCTCATCAGCCAGTTTGAGGATAGAATTGCCCCCTTTGGCACAGGTTCCGCGAGCAACTACACCAAGGCATGGGAATTGAACCCGGGTGGTAACCAAGAGGACTCCCGCTGGGGTGGCCGCGTGTCATCCACCAGCTCCGGTTCCGATGTTGCTCCTATGCAATGGGGAACAGACGGTGTCTCGGAAAAGTGGGCACGTGTGAAGACCGGTTCTACTCTCACCATTCGTCAGAGCTCCACTCAATCTCAGAGCGGTTCCGGTGACCTCATCAAGATCGGATTCCGTGCCGCAATCGGAACGCTGAAGTCTCAGCCGACCGGTACGTACCAAGCGACTGTCACGTTCACTGCGGCGACGCAGTAAGAACCTTTTGCTTTGTATCCAGAAGACCGCATCCGTGCGGTCTTTTTTTGATACATGGAGCCGTCGACGGGGATTGAACCCGTGGCCTTCTCCTTACCATGGAGATGCTCTACCACTGAGCTACGACGGCTTGGATGCGGGATTCGGAGACTCAAACCCGTGCATTATAAGAAGTTCTAGGAGCAGATCGCGTACTTTGCGGTTGTTGTAATAGATCGTCAGGACTCCATATCGACTTTTTCTACGGTAGGTTCCCGAGGACACGGAAGGGGAAAAAGTTGTTTTATAAAATTGGAGCCTGTGGATCTTAAGTTTTTTCGTCCAGAAGTCCAATGCTTCTTCCTCTTCTATATCAGAAAATAGCTGTAAACCGAATTTGCACTCTTTTCTTTGTATGCCAAAGAATGTCTGCAGAAATTCAAGAAAGATATGCAAGAGCGCTGGATCTGTGTTACCCAGTCGTACCGAGAAAGGGCTTGCTTTTGTGCCTTCTCCCCAATAAAGGCCGATTCCTATGCCGAAGAGCCGATGTTCCGCTTCTGTTTCGGGCTGCCTATATACAAATGGATCGCCTTTTGGATGATGCCACTCATATAAGGCATCGCCGATGCTGCGCCGATTAATGCCATACTTGTCCAGCCAGTAGCGCACTGTATTCGGTGAACAATTCTTGATTGCTCCGATTGTTCGCATCGACTTTTTCTCCTGAAGATAGAGTCTTTCGAGCTCGTTCTTCGTGAACGCTGTCATAGTACAGTACTATACTGGCAAGGAATAGATAATCAAATACACCTATTTTCCAACCGTTTCATGCCAGCTCTGCGGGGGATTGTTACGATAGGCATGAAGGG
>CAZUVN010000027.1:5982-14510 GCA_964623835.1 uncultured Candidatus Peribacteria bacterium | reverse complement strand
GCACGGCATTCACCCGATCCACACGTAACAATCCCAGAGTTCTGGGATGGTCAAACAGGGGAGAGGATTGCCGAGATACTCCTTACGCAAACCAGCGGACAACTTTGAGGATGCCTTGTTTCACGCCTTTTCGGTGCGTGGTACCGGTCTGCTTATTCAGCCAGTCTTTGTTCTGCATGTACCAGTCGTAGGTGTCGGTAAGCATCGAGACATTGCCATCTTTTGGCTGCCAACCGAGCATTGTTTTTGCTTTGGTGGTATCGAAATAGAATGGCTTATGTGGCGTCCGATAGTGCCAGTCGACGAGTGGAGAAATTTTCATCCAGTCGACGACGCGCAGAATGTTGCGGATCACAAATGCATTGAGTGGGAGGACGCGCGAGCCTTTGCCTGCGTGCTTCGCTAAAGCCTCCATATCATGCTTCACCGTTCCGTAATCATCTGCACCTAGGACAAAATCTTCGTTCTTGCAGGGCTTACTGGCAATGAGCCAGCAGGCTTCGGCCAAGTCAGGTGCACTCAAAAATTGGAACAAGTTGTTGCCTTTCCCGAGAATAGGAATTGTTTTTCCGGCATCGATCCAATCGAACAAAATACCGAAGATACCCATCCGTCCGGTTCCTACAATCGTACGGGGACGCACAATCGATACATCGAGCGGGTTCTCGGCGCGGAATTTCTCAATCACTTTCTCTGCATCATATTTAGACCAGCCGTACTCTCCCAGCGGCGTGAGTTTGGTCTTCTCAGTAATCGGCAGTTCGACGGGAATGCCGTAGACCGAACTGGTGGAGACGCACAGAACTTTCTTTATGCCGTTTTTCAGCGCTGCCTCCAGCACATTTCTCGTCCCATCGACGTTGATGGTGTAGAAGCGCTTACCGGAGCGAGACACAGGCAGAACAGCGGCATTGTGATGCACGACGTTGCAGCCCTTCATTGCCTCTGCCATCTTTTCTTTGTCGCAGATGTCGCCATGGATGTAGGCCACTCCCGGCTTTGACCGATACTCCGCATCAAGCTCTGCAAGATCGTAGACAACCACTTCTTGGTTCTCTTTGAGGAGCCGCGTGATGAGATGGAGGCCGAAGAATCCTGAGCCTCCAGTAATGAAGTGCTTCATATTTCGAGCCCCTGGTACTTCCGTGCCCAATCGATCGATCGGCGCATGCCTTCTTCCAAGTCGACGGTCGGGTTATAGCCCAGCTCGCGTTTGGCTTTTGAGACATCACACGCGATGTCGCGATCCATTTCTCCGGCTACGTGGAACTCGGTGATGTACATGTTCATTGCCTGCAAGATGTAGTCGACAATGCGGCATCCCCATGAAGCAAGTGCCGGGATCTTTCGTGGCTTCAGCGTCGTGCCAAACAAACCGGCAATCGTCTGATAGATCTCGATGGTGGAATAAGGTTTCTCATCAGCAATCCAATAAATCTGGCCGTTTGCCTCCGGTGTTTTTTCGGCCAAGAGCATTCCTTGAATGGTGTTATCGAGGTAGCTCATCGAGCGGAGATTCTTGCCGGATCCGAACATAATCGGATTCCCTTTCTGAATCATCCGGAAGAAGCGCAGTTGGCGCTCGGGCTGGCCGTTGCCTGGTCCGTAGAACCAGCAGGGGCGAATGATGACTGCTTCCAGTTTCTTCTCGCGCACAAAGCGGTGCACATGCTCTTCCGCCTGCAGTTTGGATCGGCCGTACGCCATGTACGGACGCGGCGTATCGCTCTCTTTCATATCTTTTCCAAGCCCTGCCGCGGAGTTGCTGCTAATAAACACCACGCGCTTCACGCCAGCTTTTGCCGCTGCTTCGAGCATATTGAGCGTGCCGGTCGTATTGATGTCGAACAGCTGGGGGATTTTCTTTGGATGAATAATGCCGACAAGATGAAAGACGGTATCAACGCCCTGCATCGCTTTCTCGAGCGAAGCGGTATCAAGCACGTTCCCGGGAATCTGCTCCACATTCTTCGGCAACATCGATGTGTTCATGCCGGGTAGCACCAGTGCCTTCACTGTGCGGTGCTTGTGACCGGAATAGATGTTCAGAGGATCCTGGGGATCGGCGAGGACTTCCAGGAGTCGTGTCCCGAGCCAACCCGGCGCACCGGTAACGAGCGTGGTGATTGCGTGATCAGTCATAGACAGTCGGAATGAGAGTTCCAGCGTAGTTGTTTTTGGCCTGTTGGACAATGGTCTTACCTCTGAGCGACGTACAAATCTTCGATTGTTTTGACTGTCTGACGGATATCGTGAGCCTGCGCCCATTCGACACATGCCGTTCGCTTGATCGTGTGACGCATCAGAATGTCCTCCATGCGCTCTACGATTGAATCGATCTTCAACGGATCGCACAGATACCCGCTGAATCCGTCTTTAATGGCCTCGGGACATCCGCCGTTGTTCGGACCAATCACCGGCACGCCGCGCGCGTTTGCTTCTAAAAACACCAATCCGAATCCTTCGAAGTAATCGCCGTCGTGTAGAGAGGGGAGTAAAAACAGATCTGCATCCCGATACGCTGTATCAAGTTCCGCATCATCGACGGTTCCACGAATACGGACGATATCGTCGAGGTGGCGCGTATGAATTTCTGTTCGTAGTTCGTCGGTAAATGCCTTGTCATGGTCCGATGGACCGATGATGTCATACCGGAGATCAGCTCCTGTTTTTGTGCGGAAGAGATCAATCGCTTCAATCGATTGAAGGTATCCCTTCTTCCGCTTTACCGCACTGACGCTAATAATCGACAGCGGCTTGCCGGACTTCTTCGCGGTATCGGCTGTAACGCCCTGTAGATCGATCGCATTATGAATGACCGTGATGCGATGTTGTAAATTTGCGCTCGCAAAAAGAGTGGGTTCACGCTCCTGCACATATCCCTTCGTAAATTCGCTGACAGCGATAATTCCGTCCATCTCGTGATAATACTTTTCGGCCAACGTGCGGCATGCATCTCCACTGTAGAGCGGCACGACTGCGTAGGATCCATGGATCGTCAGAAACGTTTTCCATTCTTGCTGTAGAGGTGTCAGCATCGCATAGGGCTCAGCAATGACATGTACGATATCCGGCTTGATTCTCCTCAGCAGCATCTTCAGTCGAATACTGTGCCACCAACGGAGTAAGCCGTTATTTAAGTACGCGGTTGCATGGCGAAGCATCGGATACTCCGTACACCACGACGCATCATTCGGCCGTGCGACAATCGCATGTAGCTCATGGCCGCGTTCCTGCAGTGCTTTGCCAATATCAACTGCATATCTGCTCCAGCCGCTGTAGCCGGTGAGATCGGGGGTGAGCAGGACAATGCGCATGGGTATTACGGCAGGACGCGGTAGATTCTGTATCCGGTAATTTCCTGTGCCGGAATATTATTCATTAATTCCAGTGACAGTGATTCATGCACGACTTGATAGATAGACGGTGAGCCGGCTAATGGTGCAGGGAGTAGGGTGAAGTCGACCGATCGCTCCGTGAAATATGGTCCGACAGAATTGTTACTCAAGTGTGTCAGAATCGCAGGATCAAGTATGCCGGCCAAGTCCTGCACGGGTCTGTCTGTAAAGAAGGCGAGGCGGCCGTGATCGCGTGCGGCAATGACAGCATCCTCGGGGATGTCTTTGTTGATCGCATCAATCATTCCCCAAAAAGCATTCTGCGTGTCAGTCGATCGCTGACCGAAAATACTCATCTGTTTCATGGCCGGGAAGCCTCTCGCGTAGTCGTAAAAACGGTACCAGCCGAGCACAATCATTACCGCACACATTCCAAGACCGGCGACTTTGCTCCAGAATGATGCATCGATTTTTGCAATCATCAGCGCAATAAAGACAAAGAGGATATGTGCACCTCCATTGAAGTACCGCAGTCCGTGGAAGTCGGGGAAATACCACTGCCAGCAAACAAGCATCGCACAGAACAGCATCAGGTACACGCCGGTGAGGCCAGCGATCCGACTTGTCTCTTTGTGGAGAAGCGCGAGGATAAACCCAAGCAGGCCAAGAAGGCTCGAGCCGAGAGCGATGGTCCAGAGAGCATCGGCTTCGAAGAAATTCCAGACGACGATTTTGATCCAGGTTGGCAGCGAGAATTGCGCGTAATCAAACTGGTGTTTTTGGAGGGCAATCGCCCGACGTCCGATTTGGTTATCGGGGAATGGTGAGCCTGTCAGCACCATCTGCCATCCCAGAAGGACGAGGAAGCACAGGCCTGCGGCAATCATAAAACCAATCAACTGTCGTACGGTGTCTTTGCGTAGATGCGGGTTCTTCCAGAACGTCCAGCCATGCAGAAGAACAAGCGCGGCAATCAGGAAGATTGCATCGGCGCGTGTCAAAATCGCAATGCCGGCAAAGAGGCCCGTCCATAGTCCTTGTCGCATTGGGTTCATCGAGATTGTCCACGTGCCCGATCCTGCTGCGAGCGCGAGAATGACAAAGAGTGAGAAGAAGGATGTCTCCATGCCGTTCATCGCATTAAAGAACAGCACCGGCATCAATGACGTCAGCAGAAATGCAATCCATCCCGCTCGTGTTCCTCCCAGCTTTTCGCCAATGAAAAACGATGCCACGGTGCAGAGCGATCCGAAAACCGTCGACAGAATCAGTGTTGCTTTAAAGGCCGCATCTTTTACGAAGAAGAGATGGGGGACTGATGTCAGATAGGTCCAGAGCATCGATACGCCTGTGGTCGGGTGCGTTCCATCAAATGAAAAACCGTGTCCCAGCGCAATGTTTCTGGCTACGCGAGCGACAATAAACGAGTCATCAATCAGCCAGTTGCTCATCGTCAAAGCGCGCAGCGGCGTCCAGATAATGAACGCGGATTTCACGAGTAGCAGTCCAAGTGCGCAGAGCAGCATCCATTGAACCGGTCGTCTATACAGGTGTTTCATGCGGTCAGCCTATCATAAGCCGGTTCGCACCCTCTATACTTTCCGTATGAGCCGAGACCTACCGTTGTGTGTGGACCTCGACGGCACGTTGCTGCGAACAGATACGACCTGGGAGGCATTTGTCGCGCTCGTTCGTAGCAATCCTCTGATGGCGGTTGGTTCGGTGTTTCAATTGGTGAAGGGAAAGGCGCGTTTTAAACTCTTCTTGGCCGCACATGCATCACCCGATGTCAGTCTGTTTCCGTTACAGAAAGAGTTTGTCTCGTATCTCCAATCGGCACATCAGCAAGGGCGAACCCTGATGTTGGTGACTGGGGCAGCTCGATCATTCGGCGAGAAAATCGCAGCACATCTGAAGATATTTGATGAGGTGATTGCGACAGATGGAGATATCAATATCACCGGTTCACGGAAGGCAGATGTACTTGTACAACGTTTTGGGGAGAAGGGATTCGATTACGCCGGTAACTCCGCTGTTGATTTGGCGGTGTGGCCGCATGCGCGCAGCGCGATTCTCGTGAATGCACCGCAAACAGTTGTCGCTCGGGCAAAGAAGCTGGTCGATGTTGAGCTGATCTTCCACGATCGGCCGTCCATTGTTTCATCGTTGCTTAAAGCGGTTCGTCCGCATCAATGGGTCAAGAATATCCTCATTTTTGTCCCGATTGTGACCGCTCATAGCTTGAGCAATCTTGCTGTGATTCATGCTGCATTACTCGCATTCGTCGCGTTCAGTTGTTGTACATCGTCTGTGTATCTCCTGAACGATCTCCTCGACCTCCCGTCCGATCGCGTCCACCCGCGAAAACAACACCGGCCGCTGGCATCTGGCGATTTGCCGATCATCGTTGCATTGGGGGTAATGCCTGTACTGCTGCTCAGTTCCATCGCACTTGGTTTGCTCCTCCCGACGTCGTTTCTTCTGGTCCTCGCCTGTTATTTTACCGTGACGCTTTTGTATTCGTTTGGGCTTAAACAGCTTCCTGTTCTGGATGTATTGCTTCTTGCGGGGCTCTACACGGTTCGGATTATTGCCGGTCATGCTGCGACGGGTTTGAAATTCTCCCTGTGGTTACTCCTATTCTCGCTGTTCTTTTTCCTCAGCTTGGCGTTGGTGAAACGTTTCTCGGAACTGCACGAAGCGCAGCAGAGCAAGCGTTCAATTGCCGGAAGGGGATACAGCGTGGCCGATACCGCGCGCGTCGGATTGGCGGGTGCTATTAGCGGCAGCATTGCGGTTCTCATTCTTGCGCTCTACATCCGCAGTGAACAGGTGGTGACGCTCTACGCACAACCGCTCGTTCTTCTGTGCATTCTTCCTATCCTTGGGTTCTGGATTATTCGCATCTGGAGGCTGGCCTATCGCGGACAGGTCCATGAAGATCCGGTGATTTTTGCCCTTCACGATGTCCTTAGTTACGTATCAGGTATCCTCATCAGCATCGTCATCTTTCTTGCAATTTGATGTGCCACTTTGGTGGCATTGATCGCTACAATGTACTTCCTATGACCCTCGCATCCCCAGAAGAGAACAAACGGATCTATAGCGGCCTGCACGATCGCATTCGCGAAAAGCGTTTCCAGGCGCCATCGCCCATTCGCCATCATGCGCATAATCGGCAGTACAAGATGTTTCTCGATCACATCCCTTCCGGTTCTACGGTGCTGGATGCCGGATGCGGAGAAGGGATGCTCAGTGTGATGCTTGCGAAGCACGGATGCATTGTGACGGGGTCCGATATTTCCGAACCGAATATTGCTGCGTGCAAGGAGTATGCAAAAGAAGAAGGGCTCGAAGGACAGATCAATTTTTTTGTCGGTGATTTGGAAAACCTGCCAGTAGACGATAAGTCGTTCGACTACGTGGTCTCCAGCCATGTCCTTGAGCACATTCCGGATTTTGTACAGGGTGTGCGGGAAATCAATCGCATTGCACGCAAGGGCGCAGTAATCGCCATTCCTACCTGCTTGAATCCGTGTGCATTGGTGCTGCTAGGCAAAGACAAATACTGGACGTTCTCTCGCAAGAGTCCGTATGCAATCTTCGTCGGATTCTTCAAAGTTCTCTGGGCACTTGTTACCGGACAAGAAGGTGTGAACGAGGGGTACATGGGACACATGGAACTCGTGCACATTTGGCGGTTTCCCTGGCGTGGTAAATGGCTACTGGAACAGGGTGGATTGAAGGTAAAGGGTTTCACGGCGACGGCCTACATCCTCCCATATTTGCCGTTCCTTCTTCCGCTTACGCGCTTCATGGAGCGATTCTCCTCCGCTCCATTCATGCGTAATTTTGGCTACGGGACCACGTATGTATGTGAACCTGGAAAGACGTCTTCTTCCACTGGGGTATGACAAACGCCCTCTCCAATCATGCGCTTGTTCTGCGAGTGAATGAGTTATTCCATGATTTGGAAGGAGAAGAGTATGCAGGTGTGCATCCAGAGATTTTTGAACAGGAAAAGCGACGCTGGGAAAACATACTGGCTACGTGTTTGCCTTCCTCTTCAGCTCCGCGAACGTTTCTTGATGTTGGATCGGGTACAGGGTTTGTCGGTGAGCGTTTAATGTCTCACATGCGCACAGGGGATATGTTTATCTGTGCGGATATTTCCGCAAAGATGCTAAACATCTGTGCGGAGAAATTTGCAGCATTACGGCCAAATATTACGTTGCAGACAGCAAAAATGAGTAGTGAAGCCATTCCTATTCCAGATGAGTCCGTTGATGTTCTGACGATGAATTCGGTACTTCATCACATGCCCGATTCACATCGCTTTCTGCTCGAATGTGCTCGCGTACTTAAGCCCGGCGGACTGCTCTTTATTGGTCATGAGCCGAATAAGCGCTTCTTTCAATCGAACAGTTTTCTCCCTGCTCAAGCATCGTTGTTTCATCACCTCGCTCCACGAAAATTACTAGTGCGCATCGTACGAGCACTTGGAATATATAAGGCTACCACTGCGCATCATTCAGATCCTTTTTTACAACACATCAATGAGGTTCTGGTGCGCGAGAAACTTATTGAGCAGCCATTAACCCACGCAGATCTATCACGTTTGTTGGATGTACATTCGCCGACAGCCGGTGGATTACGCAGAGAAGAGGGATTTGATCCGCTATCTGTTCTCGATTCGCTGCCGTTCAATGTGCGAACCGTGCAAACGTATAACCATCTTTCAAAAATCAGCGGCAAGCATCTCTGGCTGTGGCCGTATGAGAAACTGCTGAATACGCTTTTTCCCTCGAATGGGGCAACCTTCTTTCTGGTTGCTCAGAAGATCACCAAGCATTAATCCGAACTCTTCCCAATGATTCCCAAATCGGTGAGAGCGAGCAATACGACAATGAGTGTCTGCCACCAGGTCCATGCTCCGCCCATCATTTTTTCGACAGCGCTGAACCACAGTAGTGTCAGTGGCATGAAGAGAAAGCCGAGAATCGGCCATGCACGCGTTTCGAATACACCCTCAAACCACTGCGTAAACAACCACAACAGTGCAATGGTGACGCGCGGAGCAATAAGGCCGAAGACAAACACAAGAATCCACATGCAGTGAATTATACGCTTTTAACGTGCGTCGTACACCGTGTCGAACCAAAAACTCAGCTGAATAAGTGTCGAGAGCGT
>CAZUVN010000027.1:0-5882 GCA_964623835.1 uncultured Candidatus Peribacteria bacterium | reverse complement strand
ATCACCCGTTCGTCGACAAAGGGTACGCGTGCTTCCACGCCGTTACCCATGGTTGTCGCATCGGTCAGACGCAGCGATTCATCGACCAGCCACATGTGGCGGTCTGCTTCCATGAACGGGCGAACCGCACCCTTGTTCAGCTTGGGGTGTTTTTGAACGTCATCAAAATGATCTTCGAACACCGAGCGTGTAGCAAGGCCGTCAAACCAGTCACCTCGTGCAATCCGTAGTCCTTCGCTTTCCGGTCGTGCCAACAAGCGCTCAGCAAGAAGTGGCCCGGGGTTCAGCTTCAGTACATCGCCGGGGTAGCCAACTGCCGATGCCATTACTCCACGCAGAGGTCCGGGAATTGCGCGCAGTGCATGAATAATGCGCGCAATGCGATACCGTGGATAACCGCCAAACAACTCGTCGCCACCTGCTCCGGTCAGTACCACGTCAACGTGTTCTTTAGCCATGCGCGCAAGCAGAAACTGTGCAACCGAGACACTGTCCGCATTCGGTTGATCGAGCGATCGAGCGGTATCCTCGTAGGCATCGCGATACATCTCGGCCGTCAACATCAGCTCACGGTGTTCGGCGCCAAAGACTTCTGCGGTTTTCTTCGCTAGTTCCGCATCGGTGTTAAAACGCGCGGCATCTTCTTCTTCCGTCGCATCAAACCGGACCGTAAACGACTTCACCGGTCCCCGCGTGTGTTCACTCATGTGGTACAGCACAATCGATGAATCCATGCCGCCGCTCAGGAAAATGCCGACCGGTTTATCGGATATCAGGTGTTGCTTCACCACCTTATCCATAATGCCCGGAAAGAACTCTTTGAATTCCGCCGGTTTGTCGTAGTACTCCCGTTCTTCCGGATGAAAACGATACCGTGTTTCTTTCCCTTTTTCCCAGTTCAGAATCATGCCGGGAGGGAGTTGCTCAATTCCATCACAGAGCGTGTAGGGACCCGGCACATACTGCAGACGCATGTACTGCGACAGCGATGTCATGTTCAGCGCAGGTTTTGTTTTAAATGCTTTCAACAGCGAACGCATTTCCGAGGCGAATGCCAGCTGACCGTCGACGTTTGCAATGAACAGCGGCTTGATGCCGTTTGCGTCGCGCGCCAGATGCCAGGTGTCGTGCTTGGCATCGTAAATACCGATGGCGAACATGCCGCGCAGCTTGTGGATGAAGGACATTCCTTGGCGCTCGAATAGCTTCAAGATCACCTCGGTATCGGTGTTCGTTTTGCACTCCATGTCTCCTCGCAATTCTTTGTAGTTGTAGATCTCACCGTTGTAGACGATGCCGACCGAATGGTCCTCGTTCCACATCGGCTGATTGCCTTCTGGGCGCGGATCTAAAATCGCTAAACGACAGTGGCCCATGCATCCGTGCTCACTTGCCCAAATGCCTTTTCCGTCGGGTCCTCTGTGCACCAACGCATCCGTCATTCGCTCAATAACGCTTCTGTCTGAGCCGGTGAATCCTGCAATGCCGCACATACCAGATAGTGTACCCGATTTAATTAAGGCTATTCTTTACAATTCCACCGACTCGTCGCGCATTCGCCATAATTGTCAGCGTATGTGGCAAAGCCGGCAAACAGCGGAACATCGATGCATCGGCGACGTAGACATTTTTCATGCCGCGGACGCGCCCGTGCTTATCGCACGAGAGCGGCAGAGATGGATCATCGCTGACGGGGACGGTGCCCGCATGGTGCGATGTCGATGCTTCGGGCATGTTGACTGTTTTCACCGGGAAAAGTCCCAGTGTTCGTAACGCGGATCGGATTGTTCTCAGCGATCCCGTTCGCTCGCGTTTGTCCGGTTTCGTACAGCGGATGTGGACCGACGGATGCCCGTTGTTGCGTTTCAACGTTAGTGTGTGACCGTCGCCGGTTGTTCCCGGGAACCGCACGTCGGCCAGCACCAGGGCGGGGCTGAAGATGGACAGGAATCCCAATGCTTCCGGAACGGGGAAGGGGATGCTTCCCAGAAGGCGGAATAACAGCAGTGATCGGTAGCTGTAGATCTGCGCACAACCTCCGCGAAGACTGTCTCGGCGCCGATGATTGTCGGAGACGATCAGCTGACAGAGGCTGAGTTGTCGCGCTTCCGGTTCCCGTCCGAGCATGGCGCGGTGCAGGCAGGCGATGTAGCTGTGAGGTTTGGCGACAAATGGAATAGGCGTATCAAACAGGTCTTTGCTCTGCAGCAGAATGCGGGCGGTATTGACGGTGCCTGCGGCAATAATCACGCGCTTTGCCGTCCAGCGAAGGACGGTATGGACGTCACCGATGCGATGACCAAACACCACGATACCCTCCGGTGTTTCTTCCACTCTCTGCACCACGACTCCGCCGGTGTAGCTGACATGCGGAAAGCGCTTGAGGTCATCAATTGTGTACTGCGGGCGGTACACCGACTTGCCGGGATCGGTGTAG
The DNA here is from genome assembly GCA_964623835.1 of uncultured Candidatus Peribacteria bacterium. Lineage (GTDB taxonomy): Bacteria > Patescibacteriota > Gracilibacteria > Peribacterales > Peribacteraceae > JAKQEM01. Next base: position 3,445 of record CAZUVN010000027.1, on the reverse strand, counting down.
TAATCCATGTCGGCCAGTGTCGTCGGTTGTCTGTCACCTATCGGCTGAGTCAGTAGAGCCGTATGTGGCTGCGATACCGTCACATTCAAGCGGTTCAGCTTCTTCGATTTTTTTTCTGCACGCTTCAGCATCTGTCGTGCGTGTGCATCGGGCGTTACTCCCGGCTGGACGCAGGGATGCGTGGCAGGACCCGAGATGCCGATCAGACGCGATACTTCGTCATATGCCCGTTGCATCGATGGTGCCGGCAGCCCCATTCGCTCCAAATCGTCGTCATCGAGATAGGCCGATGCGCCGCCCCACGCCGCACCCAGTCCGCCGGTTGCTAGACTCTGAATCACGACGCCGTTTTCGACCGTCAGAGGAAGTTCGTTCTGTGTTCCACGGACAACGTAGCTGCGGTTTCCACTGGTCATTCCGCCGCCCAATCCTCCTTCCAAACCGCTGACCGGAATGCCGGAATAGTCGCTGCCCAAAAAGAGCTTCCATTGATCGGGATCATTCTTGCGCACATCCATGAATGTTCCCACGACGGGCGTCGACAGTTCCGGTGGTGCCGTCTGCCCGCCATCCAGAATATGTACCGAGACGCCGGCTTCCGCCAACGCGAGGGCGGCATGCGCTCCCGCCGGTCCCGAGCCGATGACGATGACGTTAGGCGATTCCTGCATGGGTGCGAAGGCGAGCGGATGACATGAGGGAGGGAAGTGCAAAGAGGAGTGAGAAGAGCAGTCTCACCGAGAGGTCGAACGATCGGACAATGATCATCACGATCGATCGTTTGCGGGGCAGAAGTGCGTCCGCCGATGCCGGGTGTGTTTCGGCAATCGCCGCCGCTAGTAAGAGCTTTTGCCGGATGGGTGAATGCGGTGCGCGCAGGCGCGACGCCGTATCAATGCCGGACAGTCGCATGCGTGAACGAAGTATGCGTCGGGGAATCGTCCAACCATCGATGGCATGAACGTGCAGTGCGGCGACATAGCGGTCAATCGCCTCGGCAGGCGGTTCCCACGTACCGACGCCGGAGAGGACGTATCGTAGAAGAGATGCCCCTTCGCGCTGAAGAGCGCTTGGCATGGGGCCGAACAGCTCCGTCAGTCCTTGTTCAAATGTTCGCGTTGGGAGGGCACCAATATCTTTTACGAGTGGGGATACATCCATCGGTACATCGACGGTGGACCCAAGAACGTTGCTGACGGTTAGCGGAGGATTGCGGAGGAACGATGCTGCTCCGGCAATTGCCAATCCCATCCACACGGGCAGATGCAGAATCGGTCGATCGATCTTCTGTGCATTCATGATCTGCTCGGCAACGTCATTCAAGCTCACCACATCCGGCCCGCCGACATCGTAGATCGTTCCAGAGCATGCAGGTGTCTCCAACACTGTCAGAATGATGGCCGCGAGGTCTTGTCGATGAATGGGTCGGAAGCGTGCTTCGCCATCTCCAATCATCGGAATAAAGGGGAGTTTGCTGTAGCGGACAATCGTGCCGAAGACGCCGCTCTCTTTGTCGCCATATACCAAGCTCGAACGCAGTGTCGTCACCGGTAGGTTCGATGCATGAAACAGGCGATCAGCTTCTTCTTTGGTCGATCCATACAAGCCTTTCTGCCGGAGCTTTGCCGACTGCGTGCTGAGATTCACAATCCGTTTCACGCCGGCAATGCGGCAAGCTTCCATCACGTTTTTCGTTCCCTCGATGTTTACATCGGCGCTGTCCTTCTCATCGTTTTTTCGTGCGGCACAGTGCACCACATATGTCACGCCCGCCATTGCCCCTTCCAAGGCATGCAGGTCGCGGATATCACCGACGACACGCGTGATGTTCGGATGATCGGGCAGGGGAGATGTTTCTGTATGCACGAACGCGCGAACGTTGTGCCCCTTGTAGAGGAGGGCATCGACGACTGCACGGCCGACAAAGCCGGAGGCACCGGTAACGAGGACGGTTGCGGGCATAAGAGTGGGATAGTATACACAAAAACCATTAAAAAGCATGGTTTAGCAATGGTTCGGCACCGTTCGGCAGGCTCACGGTGACGGGGTATTTTGATTATAGGTGCCCTTCGACAGGCTCAGGGCCATATTTTGACGGTGAGCCTGTCGAACCGTCCTCACGATAAAAGTCACTCGTCATCCTGAGCTTGTCGAAGGATTGCCGAGGGACTATCGCTTTGTGCCCGATCCGCGCCAGCTTACCCCCCGATACGGAGAAATGGCGATATCGGTGTATTCAGACGCAGGAAACCAGCTTTCGATCTGCTTTTTGGTGATAAACCAGGTCTGTGGAGCGTTCATTTTATCGAACACATTGAGCAGGTTTCGGGTATAGGTCAGCTTTCGCCAGTTCTGGAAATATTCGTAGTAAGGCAGAAATTTAAGCGGTAGCAGGTAGACGGTGTAGACCGGAATCGAGACCAGAATGGTCAGGATGTGCGCAATGAACAGATTGATGCTGCGTGGCAGGCGCAGGAGAATCACACTCTTGATGGGCTCCAGAACTCCCCAGTTCAGGAAGTTTCCTTCTTTGGAATACACCCAGACAATCACTTTGCCGCCGGGCTTGCAGTGCTTTGCAATGTTTCTGAATGTGCGATCGGGGCTGTCGGTGTGATGTAGCACGCCGATGCAGTAGACGATGTCGAATTGCTTCCCTAAATCCATCTCTGCCAAATCCGCTTCAATCAATGTTACGTTCTGCAAGGTAGCCGTGCTCTTTTTGGCTGCGCTCAAGGCATTAAAGTCGACGCCGGTGACATGCTTGGCGTACGGTGAAACGAAGTTGATGTGCTGTCCTCCTCCGCATCCGCAATCCAATACTTCTTTTCCGCGGAAGTCTTCGAGGGTGTTTGGCTTAATCCATTCCGTGAACAACCACTGGTTGTCATCGTAGAACTGGTGCCACTGCCACTCCCATTGTGGGTGCTTTTCTTGCATGCGGGGAGAGTACGTGAAGTGTGCCCATGTTTCCATCGTGTTTATTTAGTACAATTTTCTCAAGTGGGACTTAAAAAACTTGATCCTTGTACGACCGATTGAAATAGTTTGAATAAAAGAAATATTCCTATGAATGCGATTCCATAGGCGATTGCTCTACTACCTTTAATCCATCTTTTTTCAATAAAAACCTGAATTGGTACTTGAATAAAACTTACCAAAAGTATAGATGAAACCAATAAGCAAATCCCAACGGCAACGTTATTGGTTTTTTCGTAGATATATAATAGTGCTCCCGTAAGTGTGAGCCAAGTCATCAAATCGAACCAAATCCGAGTAATTTTAGATGACATGCTAACCGACATTTCGTAAAACAGATCATCATTTGGCCGGCCTTTTTGGCTTTTAGGCATAAAATGATCTTATCATAAAATCGCGTACAATCTTAGTATGTGCGGTATTGCAGGCATCATTCGGCTCGATAATCAAACGGTTGATCAAGGAC
>CAZUVN010000026.1:0-14582 GCA_964623835.1 uncultured Candidatus Peribacteria bacterium | reverse complement strand
TGTGGCTGAAAGACGGACAGATTCCCTGGAACGAACGGGAGATTGCGCGAGAGATCATAAAACACCGCTCGCCCCCGAAGGGATGAGCGGTGCTAGCCGGCTTTGGGGATTACTTGAAGAAGAAACCGAGAATGTACCCCACAACCGACGGACCGAGGGTCGGCAACGAGATGCCGACTGTGAGAACCAATCCAAAATGTTCGACCATGATCTACTTCCCGCCTTTCAAGTTGCTGCTCAACTGACTCTGCGACTTCCGCCACGCTTTTTCCCACTCATCATAGCTGTTGATCTGACGCCGTTCCCACCGCACGAATTTCCACTCCAGAATTGCCACCCACAGGATGACGCAACCGAAGAGGAATGCACCCAACACCATAATATCCAAATTATGGAGCGGGTGTTCGACCGGATAGATGAGGCGCGACTCCACAACCATGTTCCAAAGTTGCTTGTGGCTCATGGGGTTTTTCTCCTTATCCCTAAGCCTGTTCACTGTTGTCACAATCTCGATCCTTCGAGATGTACAATAACAACAGCATTACAGGCTCGACTTAATGATGTAGAAGGACCAGTTAATAATTATGACATTTTAAGTAAATTATGTCAAATACCGTCATTTGCGGCATTGATGAGGCTGGAAGGGGTCCATTGGCGGGTCCAGTCGTGGCAGGAGCTGTCCATCTCCCCTACCCTGTTTCCGCCCACCCAAAAGGAGGATGGACAGTCGGCGATTGCCGACTATTCGACAGCAAACAACTGGAGGAAAAGGAGCGCGAAAAAACGTACAGCTGGATCACCCAAAACTGTCCGTACGGCGTCAGCATGGTCCACGCCGATGAGATCGATGCGATCGGCATTTTGGAAGCAACCAACCGCGCAATGCAGGAAGCAGTCGCAATGCTCGCACAGTCGATTACACCGACGTACTTATTGGTCGACGGGCGTGATGCATTTTGGTTCGACTATCCACACAGCTCCGTCATTAAGGGTGACAGTCTGGAACCGGCCATTGCCGCCGCATCAATTATTGCCAAAGTGACGCGCGACCGATTAATGGTCGAGGCAGATCGAGAGTTTCCGCTCTACGGGTTTGCCGGGCACAAAGGATACGGCGCACCGACGCACATCGACGCGATAAAGCAGCATGGGACGTGTCCTCTCCATCGGATCAGCTATCTCACGAACGTCCTCGCCGAAGCAGGATCCACAAGCCAATCACCAAAATCGGCATCGTCAACAACTGCCCCTCACTGAACGAACCGATAAACACACCGTTCTGCTCGCGGATGAATTCGAGCGAGAAACGCGCGATGCTGTAGAGCGTCAAAAACAGGCCGAGCGTTCGACCGGGAATCGAGGTTTTTTTCAGATGCAGATAACACAAGCCTGCAATCAGCATCTGCAATGCGAAGTCATAGAGCTGAATCGGATGACGCAGACCGTCTGCTCCGGGAAAACTCATGGCCCAGGGAAGCGATGTCACGGTTCCGTAGAGTTCCTGATTAATAAAGTTTCCGATGCGCCCAAGGCCGAGGCCAATGGCAATCGGCACCGTGACCAGATCGGCAATACGCCAGAAGTCCGTTCGTGATCGCTTACGCAGCACCCACATCAGCGCGAGTGCAACGCCGATAAATCCGCCATGGGAAGCCATTCCCCCTCTCCATACCGCGAATATCTGTGACGGATGTTGGACGTAATACCACGGGTCATAAAACAGCACATATCCCAACCTGCCACCAATAATCACGCCGACAACCGCCCACGACAAAATACTCGACCATTCATCGGCCGAGAGCTTGAGCGACCGCAACGACTGGAGTCGTGGCAACGTATACCACGCGACGGCAAATGAGAGCAGATACAGGAGTCCGTACCAATGCACGGGAAACCCGGCAATGACAATGGCGACGGCGCGAGATGGAAAGAGGTCAATCATACGTGCAATTATGGAATGCAGATCACGCGATACAACATCGTGTCAGGAATGCTTTCGAAACAGGAATCACTGAGTAATTGCGTCAGCGTCGGTCCATAGAAAGAGCGCGCGAGCGGCGAGACAAACAGGACAATCGGCCCCTCAACTTGCTGCAGGAACTCGACGCGATGTTCGTGCGTACCAGTCAGGAACGATCCCCATTGCTCGCGTGTCCACGGCGCATCGAACAGCCCCGGACCGCCGACACGTCTATCTGCATACCATCCGCGCAGCATGACCGGCGTATCGTTTTCAATCGCCAATATCATGGTGCGTGTATCCGTAAACTCACGCGCCTGCCGAATTCCGGCGAACGTCTCTGCATCGACCATCGGCCCATGACGAACAATCGCCTGTCGCATTGCCAGAAGCTGCACAATCAACAATACGACAAGTGCCATATGAAGATCTCTTGTGCGCAGCTGCTTCCACAGTGTCGCTAATCCGATTCCTGCAAAGGGCAACAGGAAGAACTCCAATTGCAGAAAAAAGCGTCGGTAGAAGAGCAAGCGTGCCGCAACAAAGAGAAAGCTCCACAAGACGGCCAGCTGCCACGGGGTCCAGCGCTCGGTTCGTACATTGAGGATAAGACCCAAAACACCGGCAAGCAGAATGCCACCCTCGTAGTACAGATAGAACGACGATGCGGGGAAACTGCCGGACGACACCTCCGTCTGTCCCAACAACATCGGCAAAATCTGCGCGACTGCCTCTGTCCAGACAGGCAGATACATCAGCAAGCCGATGCATAAAATTAACAACCCTCCCCCCAGAACAATCGCCACATCGAACAGACGGATACGACCGATCGTGACTGGCTTTGAAGGTCTGACCCACGGAATAAACGGCAGAATCAGATAGCTGAGGAGTACGAGTCCGAAGAGCAGGCCGGTCTGACTGTGCGTTGCCACCGTAAGGATGCCGAACGGAACAGTCATCCAAGAGCGCCGTTCCAGTGCCGAAAAAGCAAGGACACACCACAGCAGCGACGCGAACGTCTTCCAGTACATCGCTGCAAAGCCATCAAAGGTTGAAACAGAGAGTACGCATGCAACCAATGTCCACAGACCCGCATCACGTCCAAAACGCTTGCCGGCAGTCCACGACAGCAAACACAGTAGGACGACGGCGAACAGATTCCAGATCCACCCGATGAGCCAATCGACCGGAATTCCAAGCTTCAGGAAAATGGTCGAAAAGAAAAAGAGTCCGAGCGGGTGCGCGCGTGCCCATGGTTCCAAATCTGTAATCCAGAACGGCGGGAATCCTTCTGCATGACGCAGAAACAGATACCGATAAAACCCGGTGTCATACCCAAGCGGCAGATCGAACGTGAAGAGCGGCCAAGCGTATTTGATGAGCAACGCGACAACGAGCGCGCTGACAATCCACACGTAGGGCTGACGAATGTTTTTTAATAACAACTGCACGGCGATTAGCGTATCACAGAGCAGCAATGAACGCTGCATCTGCTGTGGCGGGATCACAGAGAATCTTGATCCGTTTAACTGCGGCATGACTAATCGATGTGCGAAGATCCGCATTGCGCAGAGCGCGAATTGCCGCATCAGCAAATGCTGCATGATCACCAGGCGGAACGAGAATGCCGCATTCATCGTCAATCAACGAGCGTAATCCATCTGTGTTTGATGCAATGACACAACAGCCGGCGAGCATTGCTTCCGCACACGCGAGTCCGAATCCTTCCAAGTATGCGGGACAGAATGCGACGGATGCCTGCGCGAGCAACAGATCGAGTTCTTTCTGTGGAAGCGATGATCGTCGTTCAACACCGGTAAGCTTTCCGATCATCCGATCGATCTTCTCTCGTTGCACGCCATCGCCGACGATGACTAATCGCGCATCGGGAACCATGTGATGAATCTGCGGCCATGCGCGCAGCAACACATCCACACCTTTACGTGCTTCAAGTCGTGCGACGCAGACACAGAGCAACGGATCGCGCATCGCTTGTACTGCTGAAGGCGCAACTGCATGAGGAACGACGATGATGTTTGATGGATCGATTTCGTACGCACGCATTAACGCCTGTTTCGTGTCATCACAGACGCAGATGATTTTTGAACAGAACGACAATGTGCGCCGCTCAAACGGACAGAACATCTTCTTCCATCGTTGTCCGGGAACCAACGCGCTCTGCTGCGCGTAGCTATGATAGACAATAGCAACCGACTCAACCGAAGGCTTGCTCAGTAAAAGAACACCGCCGGGGCCAACTGGAAGTAGCAGTCGATCCAATCCTCGTAATCGTCGCTCCAAAACAAAGGGCAGCAAGAGCGAGAAGAGAATCTGCCCACCAAAGCGAGCCGTGAAACGCAGCAGCGGATCGTCTCCTGATTCACCGGGGCAGGGCGCCAGAATGCTGACTGTTTTTACAGGCGCGGAACCATTCGATTCGAGCGCAGGCCGCCACGCTTCGGAACTTGGCGGACCAGCGAGGACGGATGGTGGAGCGCCTACGTGAACCGATCTAAGCACTTCAACAATATGCTGCAACGATCTCCCCATCCCCCCTTTGGGCTTTCCGTAATCCCACGTCAGAAGGCCGATGGCTTTATCGGTCGAAGACATTGTTGTAGAGAGGAATAAGCCGATTCCACGAAAAATGATCGAGCGTTTTCATTCGCACAGTCACTGGATCAAGCGAGTGCTTCAACATCTCGTCGATGATCCGCATGCAATCGTCGGTATTTCCTGAGGTAAACAACCGACCGGTCTGTCCGTCGATCACCGCATCGGTCAGCCCGTCGATGTTTGCGGCGGCAACCTGCAGCCCTCGCTCCCCTGCTTCCAGACAGACGATCCCGAATCCTTCCATGTCGCCTGGCACCTGAATATTCGGCGCAATGAACACCGATGCACTATCAAGAATGCTTCGACAGGTTTCATCTGATGCAGATGGCCAGACACTGACGGCATGACCAAGATGCAAACGCGCAATGATCGATTCAATGCGCATGCGTTCGGGACCATCACCGACAATCACATAGCGCAGCTGTGGATCGTTAACCAAGAGGCGCGGAAAGACATGCTCCAGAAACCACGCAACGCCCTTGCGCCGAACAAGTCGACCGACGGTCACCAGTAGATGCTGATCGCGCTGGGCTTGAGATACCGCTTCAGTCGTATCAATGCCGCACGGGATCACCACGATCTTCTCTGTTGCCACCTCCCTCTTTTGCACCTCATCGGCTGTCGCTCTGCTGATGCACAAGACGCGGCTACACCGACGCAGGCAAAACACCAGCATCGACTGATACCACCGCTTCGCATAAATCACATCCAAGCCGCAGGCAGTCGTGCTCAACGTACCCTTCGCTATCCATGCACAGACGATTCCCAGTGGAAGTGCTGCAGCATCGCCGGTATGAATGCGAGCCCCTGCCCCGCGCAGTGTCCATGCCGCTTTGATCGATCGAATACAGAACACGCAAAGATCAATAAACGATCGTCCCGTTGGATACATCGCATAAAACGAATCCCCTTTTGCTGCTGTCATATGACCAACCACATCGCGGTTGAGGCGTTGCATACCGCCATAGCCATGCCAGGAGCGGGCAAGAAAGAGGACCGGACGTTGCATCTAGGGTATAATGCCACAACATCATGCGAATCCTCGCTATCGAATCATCGTGCGACGAAACGGCTGCCGCGGTCGTCGAAGACGGCGTGCATGTCCGCAGTAACGTGATTTCCACGTCCAGAAAGGCATTTGAGCAGACAGGAGGTGTTATTCCAGAGGATGCAGCCCGTAAGACCGTCGAATGCATTGGGCCGGTGATCAATCAGGGGCTGGAAGGAGTCGTAGCATCATGGGACGAGATTGATGCGATCGCCGTGACCCGCGGACCGGGCCTACTCGGATCATTGCTTGTCGGAACCGTTGCCGCGCGTGCTATCGCCCGTATTCACCGTAAACCGTTGATCGGCGTACATCACACACTCGGGCATTTGAGTTCTACGTGGCTCGAAACCGATCCATCGAATCAACCACGATTTCCCATCATCACGCTGTCAGCATCGGGCGGCCATACCGACTTGTGGCTGCGAACGGCCCACACGAAAGGACAGCTGATTGGCCGGACGCGCGACGATGCTGCAGGCGAAGCGTTCGACAAAGGCGCATCAATGTTGGGCTTGCCGTACCCCGGCGGACCATCAATCTCGAAAGCGGGTGCGGAAGGAAATCACCTAGCGTTCCCCTTTTCGCTCCCCCTGCAGAAAGAACAGACAATCGATTATAGCTTCTCGGGATTGAAGACCGCACTGCGGTACATCATTCGCGATCTTGATGAAGCAGTTAGAGGAGAACGATTAGCAGACCTCGCTGCATCCTACGAATACGCACTGTGTCATCACCTGTGCGACCGCATCAAACGCGCGCTCGACCTGCACCCCGACATTCAGGAGGTTCATCTTGTCGGAGGCGTCTCTGCCAATACGCGATTGCGCGCGATGGCAGCGGATGTATGCAGCGGACGTACCCTGCGTTTCCCCGCAACACTTGGATATTGCACCGATAACGCTGCAATGATTGGGGCAGCCGCACAGTTCTTTTACAACGAGCGCGGAGACGCTGCATTCGCACATTTTGAAACGAGCGCATCGCTTCCCTTAGATGTAGCTGTGCTGTAGCAAGATCCAAGAAACAAATTCCAAGATCCAAAACGCCACTGATATCAATTCGAAATTTGGATCTTGTTTGCTGGATCTTGTATCTTTCCATCCGATGGAAATCTCACTCTCCTGGGACCTGATCGTCATTATCTTCTTCGCGGTCATTCTCGCGTACAGCTTTATTGTCGGAAAGGACGAGTCAGTCAAAATTATCATCGCGTCGTACATTGCAATTGTCGCAGTGCAGGCAATCGGCAACCTATTGGCAATGTTAAGCCTACAATCATCGCCGATGATGTCATCACTGGGCTTCGCGCTGGACCAGAACATCATCTCTATTATCAAATTGATTCTCTTTATTGTGATGATCATTTTCATCGCGATCAAAGGAGGTTTTGAAATGCAGTATGCGAAAGATCTTCCCGGTACATGGGATCCGGTTGTCACCGGCGCCTTTGGCTTCGCCACGGCAGGACTACTGCTGAGCGCCCTTCTGACCTATGTCGCCGCCAAGCCGCTACTTGATTCCACGCTGGGCATGGCCCCGCTCCTCCAGCCACTTCTGGCCGGAAGCACATTAGTGCAGATCATGGTTGATTATCAGAATTTATGGTTCAGCTTGCCCGCAGTCCTGCTGCTCGTTGTCGGAATCATCTCCAACCGATCGACCACTTGATGCGATTGGAAATATTCCGTGCGTTTCCGTCAATAGAATGTCCCCGTACGACGGCGCGATGATCTTGCGCGCGAAAGCGCCATACAGGAGACTGACTGCGTTTCTCCTCCCTTTCTTTCCATGACACAGACTCTTCAGAAAACAACATTGTCGCTGGCAGCTGCCGGCTACACCGCAATGTCCCTTATCCGCTCTGCGTTTGCACAAGATAGCGGAGACTTTGCAGGACCGACTCCCGATGCCGGAGGTCTGCCCGACGCTTCCGATCCGGAAGATATCCGCGAAGTCGTCGTCAGCATCCTCGAGGCAGTCTTGAACTTCCTTGCGCTGATTGCCGTCGTCGTGATCGTGATCGCAGGTATCCGCCTCATCGTCTCTCAGGGTGATGAAGGTGCTCGCGATACAGCAAAGAAGACGATCTTCTACGCTCTTATCGGTTTGATCATCGTGCTCTTCGCTCGCGTCATCGTGAGCTTGGTCACCGTCTACCTCTTCGAAGAGGTGCAGAACGCAGGTTCCTAATCTCATACAATTGGATTCTCAAACGGGGCGCAAGCCCCGTTTTTTGTATGGTTCGTAGTTCGACAAGCTCACTATGACAACCGCACTGAGCTTGTCGAAGTGCTCTTACAAGAGAGGCACATCGTCACCCTGAGCCTGCCGAAGGGCCACTCTGCTTGCAGGTGTCGTTCCCAAGGGATCAAGCGCCGGCAATACCGGCGTCTCGACCTGTACTTCCTCCTCTTTAACAGGGTTAATCAGACGGACAATGACGGCATCGGTGCGGACCTGCTGAATACTTGCGGCAGGTACGGGCGTTTTCCAAAAGAAGAACTTCCGCGGGAACAACCATTCCAGACGAAAGAATCGCGTATCAAACTGGATGTCGACACACCGTCCCAATACCGTTCCCTCCTCGGTTTTGATGATCTGGCCGACAATCGGACGCCGCTCTTCCATTATCTGCTGCAAGCGAACAAGATCTTCCAAGGGACTCAACGAATCGGCATCGCGGATGCGAACCCGGCGACCCCAATGCTGGATATCGATAGTTGCAGCAAACATTGTCTCGGAGGCCAAAAACGAAGCGACACGGACAAAGATCCCTTCAATGGCACCGGTATCCGGATTGATCAATACACCCGAAATAACGCCCAATAGCTCCTCCGAGGAATCTACGACAGGCAAGCCGATTGCGGTGGAGAGTCGGAGGTGCATCTGCTATAATTGTAGAGGAATATGCACCTCTTCGCAGGATCATCGCATCGGGCCTTGGGGGCGGCTCTTGCCGCCGAACTCGGGGTCTCTGAAGGCAAAATAGAGCTCAAGCATTTCTCCAGTGGAGAGTGCTATGTAAAGTTCCTCGAATCGGTCCGCGGAAAAGATGTCTATCTGCTGCAGGCACCGGGGAAAGACCCGCATGAGTCCCTCTTCGAGCTCTTTTTGATGTGCCAAGCCGCGCGTCTGAGCTTTGCCCAAACTATTCACGTAATTCTCCCCTACTTCCCGTATGCACGGCAGGACCGTGTCAGTGAACCGCGGGAGCCAATTTCCGCAAAGCTGATGGCAAGTCTGCTCGAGGAAGCCGGAGCCGATCACATCATCACGATGAACCTGCATTCCGACCAAATTCAGGGATTCTTCTCGGTCCCGGTCGATGTGCTGGACGCACGTCCGCTCTTTGCACGCTACTTTGAGAAAAAGCTGAAAAATCCGGTCGTTGTTTCACCGGACATTGGTGGAGCCAAGCAGGCTAAAAAGTTTGCCGATAATATGGGTGCCGACCTCGCCATTCTTCATAAATCGCGCAGTGGTCATCATCAAGCGGAGATCCTGGAAGTTGTTGGCGATATTGAAGGTCGTACCTGCATTCTCTTCGACGATTTGATCGATACGGCAGGAACGCTGGTGGCAGCCAAGAAGGCATTGATTGAGCGTGGAGCACACGAAGACGTCTATGTTGCAGCGACACACGCGCTATTCTCCGGACCGGCAATGGATCGACTGAATGAAGCTGCGTTTAAGGAGGTTGTCGTCACTGACAGCACACCTCAAACGGTCGATTTCCCCGGGCTGACTGTTCTGCCGACCGCACCGCTCTTGGCAGAAGTGATTCGCCACATTGAACGCAAAGAGAGCGTGACGGACATGTATAAAAAGAAATAACGACGTTCTTGCCCCATTCTGCTACACTGGGCGCGTCATTTTCTTTTCCCTTTTTCCCTATGAAGAAAACAGCTTCCCTGATCGCAGGTCTCAGCCTCTGCCTGTCAGCCGCACCCGCATTCGCGCAGGACAGCAGCAGCTCCGCAGAATCCTCGATGATGTCCTCAAGCATGTCATCTGAGTCCTCCACTATGTCCTCTTCTTCAATGAGCAGTTCGCGCTCCATGAAGTCGACCAAGCCGTGCATGGATAAGACAGGCCTTGAGCGCGCAGCATGCGCGCGAGCAGAGGCTCTCAAGCGATTCCAGACCAAGCAAGCTGCCGCACGAGGCGTCGTAAAGACCATTAAGCAGGAATGCTTGGGTAAGACTGGCCCGGATATGGCTCATTGTCTCCGCACTCAGGCAAAGTCCCGTGTGCAGCAAAAAATGGAGAACAAGATGGACCGCCGTCTGGAAAAAGCCAGCCGCCGCGAGCTGAAGATCGAAACCAAGATGAAGCGCATGGAAGAGCACAAAAAGTACCGCAGCAGCCGCTCCTCCAAGTCATCGGCATCGAACATGTCTTCCTCGTCTGTTCAGTCATCGTCGATGACATCCAGCGCGTCCAGCGACCTGTAAGAACATTTCTACTAGTCATGAAAAGAGCACTCACATGAGTGCTCTTTTTGTTGGCGGATGATGGTGGGCGATCGCAGACTTGAACTGCGGACCTCGACATTATCAGTGTCGCGCTCTAACCAGCTGAGCTAACCGCCCAAAAACCCTCTTTTAGGGTGCGGCAAGAGTAGGCAGAAACAGCCTCAGGGTCAAGTAAGGGGGCCAAAACAGTGAATCTCTTATTTTTCTCCCTTCACCCACACCAGATACTGCTCCAGAGATAAGCTATATGGCAGTGTTTTACCCTCATATTCGATGCCGGAAACAAGATCGCGGGAAGGCTGATAGGCAAACGATAGAACACGATCGCCAGATGCAGTTCCCAGTACAATATCGCGCACAGCATACGATCCATCTTCATTGAGGCTTAGTGTGCTCTGAGACGTAAACATCGCCCCTAATTGGAGCAAGCGGAACCGGACCTGATCTTCGGGAATAATCTCCATGGGCTGATCAATTACCGCCTCAGGCTCTGCCACATCCTCATATACCGGCTCTGTAAGATCGATCTGAATATCCTGAATAACTTCTTGATCGGATCCGAACACCGCGGCGAGCGCATCGCTGTATGCACGGGCTCGTGCAGGGTAACCATCGCGGTCCAATGCAGCAATATCCTGACGAATAACCGGGAGAACGGTATTGCGGATAAACGACGCCTGCGCCTCATCTTCTAACAAGCTCTGCCAGCCATCCTGCCATGCACGAATGACGGGCTTTGGACGGGGTTCGCTATCGCGATCGGACTGGGGCAGAAGGATCTGCGCCAGAAGTGCGGAATGGTCGGCACTGGAAGACGGGTAGACCCACGCACGATCGCTCAGAAGCGGATGATAACGAGCGATGAGTGCGGCATCAGTGTCATCGAGCAGGAAAGGTAAAATCAGGGCATCGCGGTCCGATGAAAACGCGAGCGAGAGCACGGTCCACAACGATGCCTCTGGTGCCCGACCAAGGGCAATCTGCGTGGACTGGTTCAGCAATAACGTATCGATCATTTTTTCGTCGCCCTCTCTCATCGCTTCGGCAAGCTCCGACAAGCGTAAGGCAGTATCGTAATCTTGTGCGCGGTTATCAGCAGCCGAAAAACGGAGCGAGCTTCCGAGCAACGGCGGGAGCGTTGCATCGACAACCGGAAGGGAGCCGACCTGCGACTGCTCCATCAATGTCTCTGCCTGCGGCAACATATTCCGGAGGTAATGTGCAGGAAGTTTCAGCGGACGGTGACTCTGTAGCCACGATGCATCCAGCTCGTTTGATGCGTCAACGTTGATAGTCAGCTGCATCCCAACCGGCACCAGCCAACGAGCGTCGCCGCGAACGGCAAGAACCGGCGTTGTCAGCGCAGCAACAGTCACTCGGCCATGAGTCGATGCATCGATATGAAACGCACCGTTCCAGCCACTGATCGCCAAATCTCCTACCATCGTCGTGATCAGACTTTTCCCGGCAATAAGACCGGATTCCTCCGCATACACAACGGAGAGATGTGCGGGCATCGATCTGTTGTTCTGCGATACACCGAACCAAGCAAAAAGAACAAACAGTGGCACTGCGACGTACAGGCGATGCCTCTTCTTTTGAGCCGTTTTGGTGTCTGTCTGAAAATTCATGTTTTCCCCTTATTATAGCAGAAAAACGGCATTTTTCGTATGGTACAACAATGCATATTTCAAAGGAGTCAATATCCCAAAAACTAGAAGCTAACAGCTAACAGCTATAAGCTCCGTACGTGAAAATCCTCGGTATCGACCCCGGCTTAGCGACTATTGGAATCGGACTCATTGAGGGTGATTCAGGAAGCGATTTACGCAACCCGGACTGGCTAACTATTACGACCCCGGCCGGACTCCCCCTCCCCGACCGCTTGCTGGAAATTAGGAAGGATCTCTCCGGTTTTTTGGCCGAAACAAAACCAGAACTGGCAGTCATCGAAAAACTGTTCTTTGCGACCAACGCACTGACAGCCATCGACGTGGCACAAGCGAGAGGCGTGATTGTCGCAACAGTCGCCGAGGCTGGCATTCCGATTATTGAAGCGACACCGCTGCAAATGAAACTCGCGATTACCGGGGACGGACAAGCAGATAAGCTGCAGGTTCAGACGATGCTGATGCACTTGCTGAAACTATCAGAAATTCCCAAACCCGATGATGCGGCTGATGCATTGGCCCTGGCTATCTATGGGGCGTTACATCAAAACACACTCTCTGTTGCGATGTAACAAGGATACAAGGACGCAAAAAACAAGTGATCCAAAGAAATAACAAAGGACAATGCTCAAACTTTGAAATTTTTGAATTGGACATTCTTTGTATCTTGGAAGTTGTGTCCTTGCATCCTTACGTCACACTTCCCTCATCAACCGTAAATATCTTCGCATGCTCCGCACCTGGCGGCACGCGCGTCGACGTCATCAATACCTGGCGACCTTTGAATCCGCGCAGGACTGATGCCTGATGGTCATCATCAAGCTCCGAGAACACGTCATCCAGAAGAATAATGGGCTTCTGTCCTTTTCGCAGTTCCAGATACGACACCTGCAACTGCAGCATCGCCAACACAGCCGTACGTTCCTGTCCGCGTGATGCGAATGATGGAAGTGGCCGACCGTCGCGGTAAACCTGCCAATCTTCGCGATGAGGACCGGTGCCTGTCGACTGAAGTAGCACATCCCTATCACGACTCGCACGGAGCAGTTCCCGATACTCCTCTTCCATCTCAGCTCGGGCTTTCGCCGTTCCTTTGCGATCGTATTGCAATCGAACATCAGGCCACTCTTCCCCAAGGGCAGCCATTTCCTGAGCAAAGGATAAGTTGAGTGTTTCCATCAATTCCAAGCGTGCAACGGTAATCACCGCGCTGCGTTGGGCACATTCCTTGTCCCACAAGTCCAGCGATGACGGGCTTTCGGACCCTGACGCAATGCGCTTAAGAAGAGCATTCCGCTGTTGCACTAACTTCTGATATTCCGCCAATGCCTGCAGATAATCGGACGACAGCTGACTGAGCAGTTGATCGAGAAACCGTCGGCGCTCAGCGGGTGGGCCGGTGAATAACTCCAAGTCCTGCGGAAGAAATGTCACCGTGGGTAAAAAGCCGACAATCCCCCCAATATTGGTTCGCACATCGTTGATAAAAAACGCTTTGCGGCGTCGTGGCTGCACTTCACTGACTGCTTCGAGCCGAAATGTCTCACCTGCATCATTCTCGACGTCGGCACGAAGGCGGTAGAACGGATGTCCCCACTGCACCATTTCATCTTCATCGCGCCCGCGGCAAGATCTGGTGATTGATAAGATCGATACTGCTTCGATCAGATTGGTCTTACCGCTGCCGTTTCTACCGGTAAACAACTGAATATCATCATCTGAAAACCGGACAACCTGTTCGGTGTAGTTACGAAACTGCCGAAGTTCAAGACTGCGAATGCGCACGGACGATCAGCATACAGGAATCGTCTTACTGCGCAGCTGCTGCAATTGCCTCCTCATACAAATTCGCCGCAAGGTCGTAGTACTCCTTTCGTTTCAGATAACGCGGGAGCTCTTTGGCAGTCACCCACCGAAACGCGTCGATTTCTTTGTTATCAACGGTCACCACAGCATCACGCCCGATGGTTCCATAGACAAAGTGAATACACTGCCCGCAGATGTGATCGGGGCGGAATCGGCGGTAGGACGCTGGGAAATCATACTGATACTTGATGTTGCTTTGGCCCAAAATCGTCGCACCGGTTAGACCGGCTTCCTCCTGCAACTCGCGAACCGCACACTGCGCAGGTGTCTCCCCTTCTTCCATTCCACCCTGCGGAAGCTGCCACGCATCACGCTTGCGGGGTTTATGCACCAGCAAGATCTCCCATCCCTGACGGTCGTCGGGACGAAGGAGAAGAATGGACGCGGCGTTGCGGTAGCAATCGGTAGGCACGGACAAAGCTTACAGCTTTCAGCTTTCAGGAAACAGAGATAGGCATACGCAAAAAACCTGAAGGCTGACTCCTGACTCCTGAATCCTGATTAGCTTGAGTGCTTCTCTTCCTTGAATTTGACGTCCACGCGGCGGCGTAGCGTTGGGCAGTACTTTTTCATGCCGGCAACGTGATCCTTCCAGGATTTACCCAGCTTATCCTGCTTGTGCAGGCGGATCGTGCCCAGACGTAGATTCGTCTCGGCGCAGTACATTGCGAAGACAGTGCGCTTTCCTCTTGGCATAGTGCGGGCAGTATACACATCAAACAAACCCTTTCAAGCAAAACACACAATCTGACAAATATGTAGGATTTAGAATGCAGAATTCAGAATTAGGCCACAATTCTTTATCTATTCTTAATTCTAAATTCTCAATTCTGAATAATCGTCACTCTAATGACCAGACTGAAGGTAGTTAAATGCACTATTTGCAGCAACCGCCCCTTCCCCCGCCGCTGTCACGAATTGGGCAAAGTAGTTCGATCCGCTGG
>CAZUVN010000025.1:0-14674 GCA_964623835.1 uncultured Candidatus Peribacteria bacterium | reverse complement strand
CGCTCACGGTCTATTTGTTCAGCCTTATTCTGGCTTACAAGCACTTCCGGCCCACTGGGCACGTGACGAATCGGTAAAAGCTTCTTAGCTTGTCAGCTAGTTAGCTAGTTAGGAGGATGTTCTACATATATACAGAACTTACTTTTTGTTTGTATGATGCCAAAAAGGAGATATCAGCAATTGATCTAAGAAACACTATCTTCTTTTCAAGAAGAGAGATGTCATGATTATGACATGCATACAGCCATTCATTCTCATAAAGATCTGATCGTTTGGCAGAAGTCGATGGATCTTGTCTGTCTTATATACGAACTGACGGAACAATTCCCAAAAGAAGAAGTATACGGCCTCACATCTCAAATGCGTCGTTCTGCTGTTTCCATGCCATTAAACATCGCAGAAGGAAGACGCAGAGGATCCAGAAAAGATTTTACTCAGTTCTTACGAATTGCATCTGCATCCGGTGCCGAGCTGGAGACACAAATAGCCATCGCCAAAAGATTGCCCAAGACAAGGCAATACGATTATCAAACAATTGATACACTTCTCGAAGAGGTTCAGAAAATGCTGAGCAGTATGATTTCAAAACTTGTACCACCATCTTCAAAAAGCTAAGAAGCAAGCTAGCTAACCAGCTTTTATTTCGATGCCATCTCCACGATCTTCTTGAAGGCCTCCGGCTCGTGGATTGCGAGCTCGGACAGCGCCTTGCGATCGAGGGTAATGTTCTGCTTCTTGAGACCGTTCATGAAGACGCTGTACTTACCACCGTTTGCACGGACAGCCGCGTTGAGGCGGATAATCCAGAGCGAGCGGAAGTTGCGCTTCTTCTTTTTGCGGTCCATGTATGCATGCTGGCCTGCCTTAATGACACGCTCCTTCGCGTGGATAAAGGTCGAGTGACCCTGACCCTCGTAGCCCTTTGCGAGCTTCTTGATCTTGTTGTGCCGGCGACGACGGACGATTCCGCGCTTTACTCGCATGGGTTAAAGGTAAGGGACAAGGTGCTTAATGGCGTTCTGATTGGTCGGATGCAACATCACTGTGCGATCCAGACGCTTCTGCCGTTTGCTCTTCTGCTGCAACAAGTGGTTGCGGCTGTGGCGCTTGATTTTCAATTTGCCGGATCCGGTCTTACGGACTCGCTTCTTTGCGCCGCTGTGGGACTTGAGCTTAGGCATGAAAAATGTCGAACGGGCCGGGAGTATAAGGCACCGAATGGGGATTGCAAAGAGAAAATAGGGTCAGGGCCAGGTATGGGGTCAGGACGAAAAAACATCAACATACGCGGCTAAAAGCCATTTTCCTCACTCTTAATGTGATTTCGGCCTCATAACTGCCACAAACTGGTTTCCCTGCATTTTGACGTCCTGCTCCACTTCGGCAATATCTTTCAGGGATTCCATCAGCCCTTTGAGCTTCTGGATAGCATAATCCTTGTTTGTCAGCTCGCGACCGCGGAGGCGAACGGCGAATTTGACCATATCGCGCTCGGCAAGGAATTCCTTCGCGCGCTCTACCAAACGATCCAAATCGTGCTTTTCGGTGCGGAATCCGAATCGAAGCATCTTCGTCTCGGTCTGCTTGCTGTGCGCTTTTTGCTTCTTCTCCTTTTTCTGAAGCTGGTACAGATAATGACCGAAATCGCTGATTTTCACGACGGGAGGAACAGCCTTGGGCGAAACCTCAATAAGATCGAGTTCGGCAGCACGTGCACGCTCCAGTGCCGCTTCAATGGTCAATTCCTCGGCTGAACCGTCATCTCCCACAAGGAGAACCTTGGCCGAGCTGATTTGATCGTTCATGCGGGGACGCTTCTCGATGGCTTTCTGGTCCCGCTGTCCGGGTTTATGTCGCTGACGCAAAAATAAAAAGGGGAAAGTACGGCTTAATCTAGAGAAAAATGATGAATTGGTCAATAAACCGCAATCTTAAAATGCAGAATTGAGAATTCAAAATTGAAAATGCCATACGAAAAAATCCGCTAAATTCTGAATTCTACATTCTGAATTCTTAATTCGTTCGTCCGATTGCTCCAATAGTCACACTCACCTCAACCGTTCCATCTTCATTCATCTGCACATCTGCCTTCTGCATCTGCATAAAGCGCAGTGGCCAGAGCTTGGCAGAGCGAATCGACGGGGCAAGATCTTTCAGTAGCGTGCGCGTCGCCTGCATGTCCGCACTCGTCAGAAACGCGCGAACTGATTCAATCGTCGTATCTGCGGAGAACGACTTCAGCAGCTGTTCTTCAAACGGGCGCGGTTCTTCGCTGTAGCGAAGCAGATCTGTTCGAAGGAATTGCTCCAATGCCGCAACCGATGCAGGGTTTTCGTCTTCAGTCAGGCGAAGCAGCGTATCGATGTCTTTGTCCGATGCCAGATCACCGACAGTCAGCAGCCCGGACACGGCGACGAACCGCTGGAGGACATTCCAACCATCATGCGTCAGATGGGCTGTGAATGTCAGCGGCAGTACCGACAGATCTTCCTGCATCACCGCATCCTCCACTGTCACCGGCGACACAGAGAGCAGCTGTTTCTGTTTCTGCAGGTGCGTAAAGAGTATGTCCAGACCGGCAATGGCGCGGACGAAATCAGATTCTTTGGGAAGAACGTAGACCTGAATCTGCTCCTCCTGGGATCCTGTCATCAGCGCAGCCTGCAGCTCGGCAAGTTCGTTCTGCTCTTTCACTGTCTGCATGCGCTTCTCGAGTACCTGAAGCTCCATTGCAGCGGGGATACCGGTCTCGCGCATATCCGCAATCGCTTGTGCATGGGCCACAAGCAGCATTCCGCCACCGATCAAAAAAATCAGGGCAACCGTTACCAGCCAATGGGAACGGGAGAGTATCATGGTGAGACGAGAGTGAAAGAAAGATCGAATGGCGAATAGAACGATCCGTCCGGCAGCTGTTCTCGCGTGAAAGCCGGTCGATCAAAATCATTGACGAACGGAAGACGGGCAACGGCATCACTGAATGCCGCGACGACCGTCATGCTGCGGAGACCAACATTACGAATATCCCCTGCCACGGTGACACGCGATCCATCGACGGTCATGCGTGCAATGTGCAGCGCGTCATCGGCAATACCCGTACGAGCGGCGGTGAGCTTGAGCTGCTCGAGAATCTCCGACAGCGTCAGGTGCGCTCCGCGAGCAACAACCAGATTGAGGTACAGCTCATCATTCACCGGCCGTACCAACGTCATGCGCTGCTCTTCGGCAGCCGTGAGCTCCGCTTTGATGGCTCGCTCCAGAGTTGCAACCTGACGCGGACTTAAGCGCGTTCCGTCCGGTCGCTCCACATGCGTAAAGCGCGGCAGAAGCAGCGTCCACGAGAGGAATAACAGTCCGAACAGCGACCCCGAAAACAGCAGCGACGGCATCGCAATGCGATCGATAATGGCACTTAATGCCGGTGTTTGGGTGTGTGTGTCAGACATGACTGTTTCCTCTTATTATAGCAGAAAAGAGTGGTTTTGGCCTGCCTGAGGACTTGCAATATTTGTATTAAGTTGTATATTAATCTAGTTCCCGTCAGAACCTTCAAAACACGAAAGGGTCATGAAGTGCTGCACTATTGGAATGGCCATGAAGCCGTTGAAACGTGTCTACAACCTGGCGACGGCGTGATCTGGGATATCAAGGGGGAGACGATTGCATTTCTCCGGAGAAAGGCCCGGGCGGAAATCGAATCACATGCGAGGATGGAGATGATAAGTTGGAAATCCGACTGCGCACCGAATACGATTTCCGGCTGTTATGCAATCTACTTGCAGCAGTTGCCCCGGGTCACTTGTACCCCACTCAGTTCGAAGAACTTGCATGGGGTGGATGGGCATGCATGTTCGCAGAACGGCCGAAAAAAACCTGAGCAGTCCACTTGCTCTGCTCACACCCTAGCCGCACACCACGGCTGGGGGTTCTTTTTTATGCTGCGAGAGGTGCAAGCCCTGCTTTCTTTTCTAATCGCTTCAGGCGTTTGTCATGATGTTTAATCTTGGTCTTAAAATCCTTCTCTTTATTGCCAACTAAAAGCGTAACGTCATCAATGCCTTCATGGAGCCAGTTAAAGCGAGCATCAAAATGCTGTTTTGTTTCTAGTACAAAGACATGTAGAGATCGAAGCTCCTGTTTTGTCGCCATATTCGCTTTTATGCCCGAGACCTCGGTTTTAAGATCTGAAATTTCTATTTCTACTTTTTTCAGATCATCTTTCATTGGTTGAAGCTCTGTCTGCAGAAGTTGCTTGATCTGAGCCAACGTTGCCGGTGCATTTGAATCATTCGTCATGGGCTTGTGACGATAGGACTGAGTGCGGATTCGCGCAATCAAAATCCGCTTTGCTGCTTTAGTGCACTGAAGCGTTTTGCGATTGATTTTTGCATATCATTCAGGAAATGCTTGCCGTATACTTTCGCTACTTTTTACCCCCTTCGCCCGTGGAAGAATTGCTTCTCAAACTGCAGGAACTTGCGTCTGCCGTGAACACGGGGAAGGACTCTCTTTGAGGCGAAAAGAATCCCCCAACAGATAGCCGATTTGGAAGCAAAGACCACTGCGTCCGATATTTGGGATGACCAAAAAAAGGCAAATGATCTGTTTGCGCAGCTGCGCACACTCAAGAAACAGTGGGAGCCGGTTGCAGCATTAAGCACCGATGTGCAGAACGCAATTGAGTTAGTGGGTATGGCTTCGGCTGATGATCTGTCCGCGATGCAGGCAGACTTCGAGAAGATGCAACAGCAGTGGAACGTGCTAGAACCAATGTTGTATCTCTCCGGCGAGTTCGACCACAACAATGCCTACGTCACCATTAGCGGTGGAGCGGGAGGAACCGAGGCACAGGACTGGGCGGGGTTCTTGCTCCGCATGTATCTGCGGTACTGCGAGCGCATGGACTGGAAGACATCGCTCATTGAAAAAACAGACGGGCAGGAAGCCGGTATCAAGAGTGCGACGATTCTGGTGGAAGGAGATCCCGCGTATGGATACTTGAAGTGCGAAAAGGGAACGCACCGCCTCGTTCGCCTCTCTCCTTTTAATGCAAAAAGTCTGCGTCAGACCAGCTTCGCGTTAGTGGAAGTATTGCCGGAAATCAAAGATACCGGCGCCATTCAGATTGATCCGAATGAAATCCGCATTGATACCTACCGCGCAGGAGGAGCCGGTGGACAGCACGTGAACAAAACCGATTCAGCCGTCCGCGTCACCCACATTCCAACCGGCATTGTCGTTGCGTGTCAGACAGAGCGATCGCAGATCCAGAACCGAGAACGCGCCATGAACATTCTTGCGGCGAAGTTGCTGGAGCGGAAAAAACAGGAAGACTTGGATCAGAAGAGTGAGTTAAAAGGTGCCTCTCAGAGCGCGGACTTCGGGCAGCAAATCAGATCCTATGTCCTGCATCCGTATCAGATGGTGAAAGACCTGCGAACAGATTATGAGACATCGAATACACAGGGAGTCCTTGATGGCGACATCCAGGGATTTATTGATGCGGAGTTGAAACGCCTCGCAAAAGAAGGTTAGAGAGCGATCCGGCATCCAGTGTTTCCTTCACATACTTTCCCCTCCTCCAGAATACCCGGTACACGCCGACCTTCTTTTTCGAGGTAATAACGCG
Source organism: uncultured Candidatus Peribacteria bacterium (assembly GCA_964623835.1). Classification (GTDB taxonomy): domain Bacteria; phylum Patescibacteriota; class Gracilibacteria; order Peribacterales; family Peribacteraceae; genus JAKQEM01. The sequence goes on along the minus strand of CAZUVN010000025.1, from coordinate 9,045 downwards.
ATAGGTTTTCCCATTGATCGCAATCGCCGCATGTTCATCGACTGCGATCGCAACACCCGGGACCTTCTTCATCATCTTCTTCAAACTTGGTTGTCGGTCTTTCTCACCGTCGTAGTGCGGACAGAGCAATGCGTCGACAAGACCGAGCGTTTTCACACGGCAGTAATCGGCTTTCGGATTGCTATATTTGAGCGAGTCACTATTGCCTTCACGAAACCAACAGATAGCTCCGGCACTGAGGCCACAGCACACTGTTCCGCTTTTAGCTGCATTGATCAGTAATCGATCAACGCCGAGCTTCCGCCAGAGCTTCATCATCCGCATCGTGTTCCCTCCACCGACGTAAATGATGTCTGCACGCTTGATGCGCGCGGTGATCTCTTTCTTTGATGGTCGGTCGCGATAGAGTTCCAGCGTTTCGAATGCACATCCGAGTCGATCACCGTACTGCTTCTTCACCGCTTCGACATATGAGGGCGCATCCTGACTTGCCGTTGGAATGAACAGCACACGCGGCTTCTTCTTGCCTGACATCTGTACGATCGCTTCATCGATTGATGTCGTCGCCGGACGTTTGGCCGGACGCTCGATGGCTCCCCCGCCGATGGCGACAATCTTTAGCATTGCCCGATTGTATCATGCAGTTTTCCAGTTGTAGCAAAGCGATTTTAGCCTCAGAATGTCCGCCGCACTGCCCTCCGGAAGGAGAGGACTGGGTACGTGCGGAAACGGAGAGATGGCCGAGTGGTCGAAGGCGCACGACTCGAAATCGTGTAGGCCCCCAAAGGGTCTCGAGGGTTCGAATCCCTCTCTCTCCGCCATTGTTAAAATAGCAAAATGACATGTGATTGATAAACGTCAATTGCATATTTGGGCACAAAATCTACACGGATTTTGAAATTCGCCTTGCGCGGTTCCAAGGGAGACCCATAGAATCTCTTCATATTCTATCTTTTTACCCCCGTTCCATGAGCTACGTAGTTGCTTCCAAAGTTAAGGAAATGGTCAACGGCAAGGGCATGATGTCCGCCGGTGATCTCGCTGAACACCTCAGCAAGTCTGTTGAGATGTGGCTTGGCCAGGGCGTTAAGGCTGCCCAGGCTAACGACCGCAAGACTGTCCGCGGTTCCGACGTTCTGTCGTTCACACCGGGCAAGATGAACCTGGTCGTTGTCTCCAAGGTCAAGGAATTTGTTAACGGCAAGGGCATGATGTCCTCCGGTGATCTCGGTGATTACGTCAGCGGCCTCGCTGAGTGGCTCCTCGGTGAAGCTGTGAAGCGCGCAGGCGCCAACGGCCGCAAGACCGTCCGCGGAGAGGATCTTTAATCTGAACCTCAAAGCCTTGAACAAGGCTCCGTAAGGGGCCTTTTTCATGTCTTCAGGTAATTGCTATTTTAAGAAATAGTGATACAAATATACATGCTCTTTGAATAAATCAGACATCAAGCGTTGATGTCCGATGCGGCAATCCCCCCTCAGCAGGAGACGATGATGAAACAGGTTCTCGCACTGTGCATGGTGTGTATCTGCATTGGTTGCAACATGCAAGCCATGGCACCGGAGCAGATCGCAGGCCGGTGGGAAGCCGACGGCGAAGTGCTGGACCGTCAGCAAGTGGAACCACAACTGCACTGGTCTGAAATCGCGATTAGAAGAACCGCTGACGAGAGTGTGCTCGTTCTCTCGACACACGGTGATATCCACGTCCTGTCAGGCCAGAAAGTCCGTGTGGATTACTATCAACGGAAAGGGGAGACGAATCGATTCTTTGTGAAAAAGATCGAGCTTCTCCCCTGAGGCAACAATCTCTCAAAGAGCAACTATAGGCTATCTCCCGCGAGATGGCCTATGTTGTAATAATCCCCTTTTCAGTCTTCCGAAGCCACATTCTCGTAGGTAAGCTACGCGCATGACTATCGCCGTCGTTGGCACTGGCTACGTTGGACTCGTCTCCGCTGCGTGCTTCGCAGAACTGGGGCATACCGTCTGGGGCATTGATATTGATGCGGCGAAAGTCGCGATGCTGAAGGAAGGTAAAAGCCCGATTTTCGAACCGGGGCTGGAGGAGCTACTGAAGCGCAATTTAGAGAACGGCCGCCTGAAGTTCACGACGGATCTGGCGGAAGCACTGCCCGAGGTGTCGATCATCTTCTCGGCTGTCGCCACTCCCCCGGGAGAGAACCACAAGGCAGATCTGCGTGCAGTGTTTGCCGTCGCTGAAACCGTCGCGAAGAATGCGACCCAGCCTGTGTTGTTCGTGAACAAATCGACCGTGCCAGTGGGAACAGGAAAGCAGTGTGAGGAACGCATCAATGCTGTGCTGAAAGAGCGCGGCATATCATTCACTATTCCCGTCATCAGCAATCCTGAATTCCTCCGTGAAGGAATGGCCGTGAGCGATACGATGATGCCGGAACGAATCGTTGTCGGACTCAACGATTCAGCCACTAGCCTCAAGCCACTAGCCTCTAGTAGCCAGAGGCCAGAGGCCAGAAGCCTCATGGAAGAACTGTACAGACCCATTACCCGCACCAACAAACCACTAGTATTCATGTCCCGCGAAAGCGCCGAGATCGTGAAGTACGCAGCCAATGCATTCCTCGCAACGAAGATCAGCTTCATCAACATGCTCACAGAGTTGTGTGAAAAGACGGATGCAGATATCCGCGACGTTGCGAAGGGCATCGGTCTCGACAGCCGCATCGGCTCGCGCTTCCTGCACGCCGGTATCGGCTACGGCGGCAGCTGCTTCCCGAAAGATGTGAAGGCACTGATGGCGACGGCAGAGGAATATGGCGTCCCGATGCCGATCGTGCATGCAACGGATGAAGTGAACACCCACCAGCGCAAACGCTTCATCGATTTGATAGTCCGGGAACTTCCACCCAATTCGACCGTCGCTGTCTGGGGCCTGGCGTTCAAACCGAAGACCGACGACATGCGGGAGGCGCCGAGCACCGACATCATCCACGCACTCATCAATGCCGGACACTCCGTGAAAGCCTATGACCCGGCTGCCATGGAACGCGCGAAACCGTTGATGCCGGAGTCCGTGGTCTTTGTAAGCAATCCGACCGACGCGATTCAGGGTGCTGACGCTCTTGCTCTCCTCACCGAATGGGACGAGTTCCGCGGAACATCCCTGAAAGACGTAAAAGCGGCCATGAAGGGTGATCTGCTGTTCGACGGGCGCAATATCTACGAAGGAAAAGATGCGCAGGAAGCGGGGTTGCGTCACTATGGCATAGGGGTGGTATCCTGATCTGCTATGGGAAAATACCGAGAACCGGAACTTGTTCTGACCGATGATGAAGTCGCTCAATGGACGACACGATTTTCGCCGCATTTGGTGAAATCTGCCTATTTTACAGAAGCACTCCGTCGAGCACTTATATCCATCAACGGTACTCACCCGAAAAATACAGAGCATCACGCGGAAGCAGTAGTAGGTCAGACATTACTTAATATGAATGACTACCAGTAGCAAAAGATCCTGATCTGTATACTATAATCCTATGAAGTTCCTCGTGACCGGTGCTGCCGGCTTCATCGGCTTCCACACCTCGATGGCCCTCCTCGAACGAAGCGATACCGTCATCGGGCTCGATAACCTGAATGCCTATTACGACCCGCAGCTGAAGGCGAAGAGACTAGAGATTCTGCAAGCCGTGCCGGGCTTCAGTTTCATCAAAGGAGACATCAAAAATACGGCCGATCTCGACCAGGCGTTCGCTCAGTTGGGATCGGGGCCGGATACCCGTGTCATTCACCTCGCAGCACAGGCCGGCGTGCGTCATTCGATCGAGAACCCCGATATCTTCATTCAGGACAACGTGCAGGGCACCAACAACATCCTCGAGTACTGCAAGAAGTACAACACGGGAGGATTGGTCTATGCATCCTCAAGTTCGATCTACGGCGACAACAAAGAACAGCCGTTCTCCGAGGAGCATAAAACCGATCAACCGATCAGCCTGTACGGAATGACAAAGAAGGCGAATGAATTGCAGGCATTCTGCTACTACAAACTGCACGGCGTGAAGAGCACGGGCCTGCGCTTCTTCACCGTCTACGGACCGTACGGCCGCCCCGATATGGCGCTCTTCCGCTTCACGGAATGGGCACTGAAGGGCGAACCGATGCAGATCTACGGACAGGGCAAAATGCAGCGTGATTTCACGTACATTGACGACATCGTGCAGGGCATTATCTCCTCGGCGGACAGGAACTACGACTACGAAATCTTCAACCTCGGCGGAGGCAAAACGGAGGAACTGATGGACTATGTCGGAGCAGTGGAAAAGGCCGTCGGAAAAGACTGCCCGAAGGACTTCCTCCCCATGCAGCAGGGTGATGTGGTCGCGACGTCAGCGGATATTTCGAAGGCCCAGAAGATGCTCGGATATGACCCAAAGACCCACATTTCGGAAGGCGTACCGAAGTTTGTCGAATGGTATAGAGGGTATTACGGACTGTAATGACCTGTACCATTGGAAAATACTTGTGATAGTGTGCAAACGGAGAATTCCCGCTCATTCAAAGTAAGGAGGCGATCATGCATTTCTCGAAGGAAAATCTGACCCTCGGGACGTTCATTATTCTGGGGCTTGTAGCCGCTCTTGCCTGTTGGACAGTCGGCATCCATCTGCTGGTTTGCGTGCAGGGGTGTATGCTGATTGGCTTCGTGACAGTTGGGGTGATGCACCGCAAACACCCCATCGACGAGTATAAGCAGGCCATGGGTGTCACGATGGTCAGCGTATGGTGCATGTGGCTGGTCCAACTGATCACATTCGGCGTGCTTGATTACACCTTCCAACACTGATTCTCCACCCACCGGCCTCTTCTTGAGGCCGGCTTGTTTTTGATCAGTATAGAAATGTCTGTAATGCCTCAATCTGCTCCCGGTTCGAACTCGTCAGCTGGCCTTTCTTACTGCGACGACGGTCAGTTCCATCCTGCACAGATGCGCCATTGAGAGATGAAAGCATCAGAATAATTGCCTGCTGAGTTTCTGGCTGAAGCGGATCTTTGCAGATCTGCATGCGACTCTTCAGAAGTGATAGAGACTGACTCAATTGCCCTGCATTCATGCGCAAAAGTTGGGCAGCCAGGCGCTCCAACTGCTGCCAAGCACCTGCACGGAAATACGCATCATGCGCCAACTCCCAATCCTGATAGCGCTCATACGTAAGACCGATATGCGTTATCTGCTCAGTTGTCAGGGCATAGGGCTCACCCATTAACGGCATGGACCGGGAATTCGCACGTCCAAACGCATCGCGGATGTGATGTGACCATCCTTTGCCTGCAAGCAAAGGCAAAGCCTTAAATTGCTGTAACTCTCGCATCTGCAATGTCTCTCCACAGGTATACAGGATATCCGGGCGTTGAACGGACTGAAGGACATCAAAATACCGATACATGCGTTTTGAGTTGAATTGCTCTCCATCTGCACAGTCCTGCAGGTGTTTAGGCCATTCTTCCTGGACCATAGCCGCAAATGCATTTCTCAGCTCTGCATCATGCGATAATAGATCAGGGCTGCTGATTTGAAGGAAGTCGAATGCAGGCAGCCAGGCATGCTGCGGAATGAGCGATCGTCCGTACTGTTCGGCACGCTGTTCGATACTCCGACGGGATTCCTCTTCAAACGTGTTTTTTGCCGTGCGTAGAGTATTGGCAACCTGCGAGTATTGTCCAAGATCAAACTGATAATCCGTCATTTGTAAGAGCTGTTGAACCTGCCGAAATTGCAGAGCAATGGACATAAGATCATATGAAAGATGACCCCGATCTTTTTCAAAGCTTTCCCAGGCGGTAGTCAGCACTTTGCGAATCAGCCTCCGTACACGTCCGTTTTCCTCTCTGAGCACACGTTCAACAATGCGCTGATTCGGCTTTGACAGATGGCTTATAGCCCCCAGTAACTGCCCCTCATCGACCAGTTCCTGCAAATCCCGATGGTAATGGGTAAGACTCTTATACTGCATGGATTGGCCTTTTTAACAGAAAATCACGCTATTTGAAAGTAGAAAACATTATTTACAAAATTACAAAAATATGCTATTATAATAGCAACAAATACCCACTTCCCCATTCTCGTATGAAGAAGAAATCTTCTTCCCACTATCAGCGTCTTGTTGCAGGCTTTGCCGCCTCGGCATTCGCTCTGCTCGGCACGCTCAGCATGCAGCAGTTTGAAGCCAATACGGTCACTGCTGACGTTGCAAGCCGCCCTGCCGTCATGACGAACTACCGCAGTTCAAAGAACTGTATCGTTCTGAAGGGGCAGAAAAACGTCAGGCAGAACAATTACCGTGTCTGCCGCCCGGTGCAGAAATAATCAGGGCCGTCGCACCCACGTTTCAACAGGCACATTCAGTAGCTGCACCCACTGCGGTTGATCACGCATCTCCGTACACGAGATACGGCACACAACCGCACGTGCACCATCCAAACGAGATGGGTCATACCGCAATACGGGCGTCATCGACGCGTACTGCCAGTCATGACCGAACGTACCGCTGATCAGAACATAGCCACTACCATCCGTCGCATCGATCGCCTTCATCATAAGAGATACGACACCTGGCTGGGGCCATGCGACGAGCAGCAGTGAACAGAGCAGGCCGACCGGCATGAGGAATCCCAGGGGAAGGGCAACCCGTCCGGCTGTCTGCAACAGGAGTATGACACCCGCAACACACAGGGGAGTAAACAGGATCGCATAATAATCGGCGGGTGACAGGAAGATGTACGCCGACACCAGCAGAAAACTCATCAACGTTCCAAACCGGGGCCGAACGAAGAGTCCGGCTGTTCCGGCGATGCTCGCGACAATCCCTCCGCCAATCATCCACAGACGGAGTAGGCCAGTCAGTCGATCGGACAGGAGCGGATCTGCACCGTTCCCCGCATGGGAAACCATGCTTGCTGCAGCAAGCGGATTAGTCAGGGTGTACAAGCCGAGCAGGGCTATAGGGATGCCGATGTATGCCGCTTTCCGGGAGAAAGAAACACCAGTACGACCGAGAGTCACCCAGACCAGCGGCGCGAACAGCACTGCCTGGTATGCGGTAAAAAGACTCAAGAGCCAGAACAGAGCGATGACGCCGGCATATCCTCTGCTATCGGACGCACGCAACGACAACCATACAAAGACCAATCCCTGCACCGCCGTCAGCGGTGCCATCATCACCGTGCCCGCCTGGAGCAGAACGGCTGTCGAGGATATCCACGACAGAGCGGCGGCAATTGCGACAAAGCGACTCGATCCTTTGACACACGCAATGACAAGCCAGACCGCCTGCACTAACAGCGTCGCTAGAACGATGCGCCAGAAGAGCTCTTGGTGCTGCCAACCATCGAGCAGGCTGAAGACAAAGCGGGCGGCAGGCGGATGCGGATACGGGATATCGAGCAGGTACTTTGCTTCATCGGTCCGCACGCCGATGTGCACCTGCCACAGCGCAAGCGCCACTGCATACAGCTGCAAACCGATGACGGCGATCAGTCGGCGCATGGAATCGGATCAAGGGAATCGAAAAGAACTCGATAGCATGATACTTCATCTGGTCCGCGGTGGTGTGCCCGGTAGACCACTTCGATACCGTCCGTATCGACGCTGCGAAGCGCCAGATCGGACATCAGCCATCCCTGCGATTCCGAGAGGGACGTCAGCATCTCCTGCACGTTCGACCGCATACCGTCGTCGGTGTAGAGAGGGAGGAGCGGCAATGCTTTTGACAGAAGAAGAACGGCAATCAACGAGCAGAGTAGCCAGAAGATCACATGCTGCAGACGGGCAAGCGCCAACCGGAGTAGCTGCAGCAGAAACAGGATCTGTACTGCGGCGGAAAGCTTGCTTGCTCCATGTGCGCGCATACGAAAGACCAGTGGCACATCGATAGTACTGGTTCGCGATGGGAGATGCGCGAGAATTTCGAAGAGAATCTTGAAGCCAGTCGGGCGCAAGCTGCCACGAACACGTCGATACACATCTGCATTGAGTGCGAAGAATCCGCTCATGGGATCACTCACGCGAACGGGAATAATCCTCCGTGCAAGCCACGTGCCGACAGCACTCAGAATCTTGCGGCCTGATACCCACTCACCGACGCTTCCGCCTTTCATGTAGCGCGAGGCGACGGCAATCCCCGCTCCTTTTTTTACTGCTTCGCAGAGCTGCGCAATGAGCGCTGGGTCATGTTGCAAATCACTATCCATCACCAGCAACACATCGCCCTTTGCCGCATCAAACCCTTCGACCACGGCCGATGAAAGCCCTCGGCGATCGACGCGACGAATTACACGGAGACTCTTATATTTCTTCACGAGAGACTCGGCCGTTTTCCAGGTGCCGTCCGGCGAATCGTCATCGACGACAATCACCTCGTGCTCGATCGACTTCAACACACCCGCAATCCGTTCCATGAGCTCCGGAAGATTCTCTGCCTCGTTGTAGGTGGGAAGGATGATGGATAACACGCATCCAGTGTAGTCCAGTTCAGCTCATTTGGCAGCCGACAGTCGATTGGGGACGAAATTGACAATTGATAATGGAAAATTGAAAATTGACGACAGGATGCAGATACATCTATAGAATATTTTCAATTATCAATTTTTCATTTTCAATTAACCGTGAATATCCTTGTAACCGGATCCTCCGGCACCATCGGCACACGGCTCTGCGAACGCCTGTTGGCAGATGGGCACAAGGTTATTGGTGCCGACTGGGAGCCATGTCAGTGGAACCCCCAGGTGGAAGCTCTGCGTATCGATATTGATTTACGAAAGACCGAGGAATTCGGCAAACTTCCAACGGATGTCGATTTAATCATCCACTTGGCAGCCAATGCTCGCGTCTACGAACTGGTCGAAAACCCGGATCGCGCGATGGATAACCTGGTCGACACGTTTAATATTCTGGAATTCGCACGCAAAAACGGCATCAAGCGCATGATGTTTGCATCGTCCCGTGAGACGTACGGAAACATTGATTTGCCGGACGGAGAAAAATACAGCGAGGAGAAGGCTCACT
>CAZUVN010000024.1:0-14988 GCA_964623835.1 uncultured Candidatus Peribacteria bacterium | reverse complement strand
CGTGCCGACACACTCTTGGCCGCATCCAAAGAAGTGCAACGCCGGATTGAACTGTACTGGGAACGCGGGAGCGATGTCGTCTATCCACCAGCCAATGATTTGTTCTTCGATTCTAAAAGCTATCAGGTAACAGCTAAAAACTATTTCCTGATCGTCTCCACCCTCGCTCGCTACAAACAGATCGATCTTGCCATCAACGCCTGCAACAAGATTGGTGCATCACTGAAAATTGTCGGTGAAGGGCCGGACAAAACGAGGCTGCAGAGGTTGGCCGGGCCAACGGTGGAACTTCTTGGATATCAATCCGGTGATAATCTGAAGACACTCTATGCAGGTGCCAGCGCAACAATCTTCCCGGGGCTCGAGGACTTCGGATTAGTACCCGTCGAGTCGATGGCCTGCGGCACACCGGTGATCGCCTATCGCGGCGGAGGAGCACTCGAGACAGTCATCGAAGGGGAAACCGGGACATTCTTTAACGCCCAAACCCCTCAAGCATTGGCGGAAATCCTGCAATCATTTGATCACAAAAAATACTCATCCGAGAAGTGTCAAAAGCAGGCATCAAAGTTCCGCCGATCCGAGTTTGAACAACAATTGCATACAAAAATCGATCAGTTGATGGCTTCCTGAAGCGAACCCCTGTTTTTGAGCTAGACAGAACGAATGAACGGGGTCTAGGTGTCTTGTACACAAAATTGCTTCGTGTACTCTTTGTGTTGAGAAGAAGACATGCACATCAGACGCACCCTTGCCGGCCTGGTTACGATCCTCTCCCTGGCCGCTCCGGTGGCTGCATCGGCATCCGGTCCGAGTGATAATTTCCTGCGCCAGACATCCATTAGCTCAGTGGGAGCGCCGGTTGCCTTTGCCAAAGGCCGACTGGTGTTTGTTCACCGTGTATCCCGTCGCCTACTGCGCCAAACAGTCGTTCAAAAGCGTTCCCCTGTTCGCTATGCGGTGCCGCTAGCGAGGGAGATTTTATAGGAATGAGCTAGTTAGCTTCTCAGCTTCATAAGCTTCTATGCGGAAATATTTCGATGTGTGTGGGGTATTCTTTATATAGCCAACACACATCACACTTAAAAGTATTTCCTCATAAAAGCTAAGCAGCTAACTAGCTAAGAAGCTTTGAAGCTTAGAGGAGTGGCAGCTGGTTCTGTAGTTCTTGCGGCAATACTCGCCCGAGCTTTTCGTACGTCTTCTTCGTCGCCATGCGACCTTTCGGCGTGCGCTGAAGGTACCCTTGCTGCATCAGGAACGGCTCGTACAAATCTTCAATTGTCTCTTCTTCTTCGGCCAAAATTGCTGCGAGGGTGGAAAGTCCCACCGGTCCACCGCCGAATGTATCGACCACCGTCTGCAGAAGCATGCGATCTGTTGCATCCAGCCCCTCATCATCGATATCGAGCGACTCGAGTGTCCGTTTGACACAGGCGTGATCGACACGCTCCTCGTTGCGCATTTGTGCAAAGTCGCGAACAGCGCGAACAAGACGGTTGCCGATGCGTGGCGTCGCGCGGCTGGCTCCGGCAATCAGCGATGCGGCATCTTCATTGAGCGGCACACCGAGAATATCCCCGGAGCGATGAACGATGTCACACATCTCCTGCGGTTCGTAGAAAGACAACTTGAACTGATGCAGGAAGCGGTCACGCAGCGGAGCGCTGACTGATCCCGCTTTTGTGGTTGCAGCTACGAGCGTGAATGGCTTCAGATTAAGACGAACAGAACGAGCAGTTGGCCCTTTGCCAATCATGATATCGAGCAAGAAGTCTTCCATTGCTCCGTAGAGCACTTCTTCAATGGCAGGACGCAGGCGGTGAATCTCATCAATAAAGAGGACATCCCCTTCTCCAAGATTTGTCAGTAGCGATGCGAGATCACCGGGCTTTTCGATAGCGGGACCGCTGGTAACACGGAGCTGTGACCCCATTTCATGGGCAATAATATGAGCAAGAGTTGTTTTTCCCAGACCCGGAGGGCCGTACAACAACGTATGTCCAAGTGGCTCACTTCGTTTTTGTGCAGCCCCAACGTGCACCAAGAGATGCTCTTTAATCTTTCTCTGTCCGATGTACTCCGACAGCACTCGCGGACGCAGTGTGACCTCTAAAGCCTCGGCTTCAACGGGCAAAACCTCGGGGCTGGTTACCGGTGATGCGCGCAGTGTCCGCTCAATGGCCATGGAAGGGAGTGTAGCAGAATGGCGGAATGTCACAGATAATTGACATATAATTATTTTTATGCAGAATACACGAGTTGCTTTTTTACAGCAGCGGCAGAATTCATCATCCACGCTTAGGAAAAGGAGACTTTGACCATGAAAGTTCTTGCAACAGTTAATGAAAAGGGATGCGGTCTGGCAGTGTTCTGCAAAACCGCGAAAGACCTTGCATGGCTCACCCCTCTTGTCTCAGCCTTCATGGCCAAGATTGATATGATTTGGGATTTTAATGATAAAAACTGGGAAGATCATCCACAGTTGCATGCGCATGATGAAAAGTACGAGATCGATATCGTGGTTCAATTCCGTGATGTTAAGCCGGAGTATATCGAGTCGTTGCTTAAAGAGGTGCATGCCTTCATCCGTATTGTAGCTAAACACTGCCTCATCGAGAGCGATGATGAAGCGCGGCCAGGCGAAGATCAATTCATCTTCGATACGGAAACTCGGGATACACCTATTCTTTTCACAAGCTTTGATCAGATGCCCGAATATCAATCCTGAATTCTGCCACCCGGAGAGAATCTCTCCATAGCGAGACCTGTTCACCCAGGTCTCTTTTTAAACATAAACCTATATATTGACTAATTTTACATTATAGTATTTAATATACATCCAATTTGCCTTATACAGCGTTCCATCTACCATATCCCTGCTATGACGCTCTCCTCTCGTACAAAAGGCATCACTACAGCCGCATTGGTGCTGGTTCTTGGCGGCCTTGCGGCAGCCGATTATGTGGCAACTGGAAGCGGTTTTATTGGGTCATTGGGAGGTAATACAGAGGTTACAGGCGTCGCCAAAGCCCAGGCGGCGGACGTTCGCCAATTGGTGAACGCCATGGAGCTCGAAGCGACATCAACCGACGAACCGACCTTTTTGAGTCAGATTGCAGAGGATGAAACGGAATCTATCGCCATTTTAAAAGATGGAGACCGCGCAGGTGCCATCGCCTGGGTCGATTCTCCAGAGGTAAAAACGTACTTTTTGAGCCTCAAAGACGGTCTTCTTGGGTCTTTCTCACCTGATCTCACCGATTTAAAAGATGTGACAGAGCAAGAGCCAGGAAAGCCCGTCCGCAACATGCTCAGCTTTAAGGATCCTGCCCTCAGCGAGGAGCGGCTGGTCTTTGTCCGTGTTCGCGAGCGCCTCCTTGAATTCCACATTACAGCAGGCGGAGAAGACACGATGAACGCATTAATTGAGCAGTTAACGACGAAATAACGAGAGGAATCAGGATTCAGGAGTCAGCTTTCAGTTCTTGTGATTTCATGTATTAAAACTGACTCCTGAAAGCTGAAAGCTAATTCCTTAAAAGCCGAATTTCCCTTTACAGTCCTCTAAGACATCAGTACTCTCCCCCGCACTATGGCAAAAAAGGTCAAGAAAATCATCAAAGTCGTGGCACGAGGCGGGCAAGCAAACCCAGCACCTCCATTGGGACCTGCTCTCGGACAGGCCGGTGTTGATATTCAGGGTTTCTGCACACAGTTCAACGCAGCCACCAAAGACAAGATGGGTCAGCTGATCCCGGTCCAGATTACCGTGTACGAGGATCGCAGCTTCGACTTCGTGACCAAGCAGCCGCCAGCATCTGAACTCATCAAGACCGCCGCTAAAATTCAGGGTGGTTCCGGTGAGCCGAACAAGAAGAAGGTCGGCAAGATCACCAAGGCTCAGCTCAAGGAGATCGCCGAGATTAAGATGCCTGACCTCAACGCTGCTTCGATTGAAGCTGCCATGAACTCGCTTGCAGGAACTGCACGCAGCATGGGAGTGACGGTTGAATAATCAGAAGCTAGGAAGAAGGAACTAGGAGCTAGCTTGTTTTGTCATGGTTCCCCGACTCCGCTCGGGACAGGCTCTGGCCTCACCATTACACGCTAAGAAATAGCGGAGCTATCTGATCCGAACGCAGACCATCACCCTTCGGAACTTGATGGGCCAGTGAGGACAGATAGCGAAGCGATGTACGTGCACATAAATTAAGAGTGCAGAATGAAGCGCGACTGTGAGCAATCCCTTTATCGTGCAAATGGAAGGTGTTTTCCGTAGGCTTTGTATCATCCTTTTCACATCAATCATGAACTCCCCCGTGTCACTCAGCTCCATGTTCCAGACGGTCGGCCTTGTCTACGGCTGGACGATGCCTGTTTTAGTCCTTGTCGGCATCACCTTGCTCTTCATTGCAACTGCCCGCGACAACGCGCGCCCGCATCTGCAGGTCCGCGTCATTTACTGCCACCTGGCACAGACCCTTGGTATTTTGCTGATGACCGCTGGCGCACTGCCGGCTATTTATGCGGTATTCGCTCCACAGCCGCTGGATCAAATGACCTACCTCGGTCTTCTATTGGTCTTCTGTATTGGCGGTCTCACCTACCTCATTCACGACACATCCCTTCGATCCATTGATCGAGCAACACGTGCTGTTGCAGACGCCATCTTCTTCCATGTGTGGAAGCTGACAGGGTTGCTGATTGTGCTGTTCACGGGACTCTCCTTGGGACTGCGCTATATGATGGATATGCAGAACGCCCACGAATGGCGTGTCATGCACCTGACGATGCTCCTGTACGGACTGGTCCTCTGCATCTTCACGCTGCACCGCGACCCCCCAGCAACACCCGTTCGTCCGGCTCCGGTTCCCCGCCCAGTAATGGTGGCGAAAAAGCCCATGAAGGCTAAGACGGTCGGAAAGAAGGGCTAAAAAGCCAATTGAGCGCTTGCAGAAGCGATATTTCTACGGCACAATCCCCCCGCTTTACTTGTGGGAGCTCTTTTGAGCGCTTGAACCACATACCCCCAATCATTATGTCTCGCGCAAGCAAGAAGACAGCAGGACCCGCAAACCGCGGTAAGAAGTACCGCCAGAAAATGACCCTCGTTCAGAAGACCGAGTATTCAGCGAGCGAAGCTTGTGAGCTTCTTCCTCAGTTGAGCACATCGACGTTTGATGCAACGGCCGAAGCACACATCCGCATCAACGCCGACACAACCCAGGCTGACCAGTTGGTCCGCACAACCGTCAACCTGCCGCACGGCACGGGTAAGACTGTCCGCATTGCAGCCTTTGTCCCAGACGATATGGTCGCAGACGCGAAGAAGGCAGGCGCAGTGATTGCTGGTAACGACGATCTCGTGAAGTCGATTGAAGAAGGAAACATCGACTTCGATATTGCCGTCGCTGTTCCCGCGATGATGAAGAACCTCGGAAAGATCGCAAAGACCCTCGGACAGAAAGGACTGATGCCTAACCCAAAGGCTGGTACGGTGACAGAGAACGTCGCAAAGACAATCGGTGAACTGATGAAGGGCCGCGTTGAATGTAAGATGGATAAGTTCGGTATCATCCACGTACCGTTTGGAAAAATCTCGTTCGGCGGCAAGAAGCTGGAAGAGAACCTCAATGCATTGCTCGCAGGTATCGATGAAGCAAAGCCAGCCGGCATCAAGGGCATCTACATCAACTCGATCTTCATTGCCCCGACCATGGGTCCCGGCGTAAAAGTTGTCCGGTAATACTCTACACACGATTGATTAAAACGGGCTTTCGGGCCCGTTTTTTGTTGACGTCTCGGCATGCAGGAGTAGCGTGATTTACTATGGCACAAAACATTCCGGCATCCACCTGGCCAGAACTCGATGAATTGGAGGACGAAATAGTACGTCACCCAAATTTTTTATCGATCCATGACGCAATTATCAGCGCTGTTGCGTGTGATACAAATGCCCGATGCAAGGCATTGGTCGGACTCGCGAAGGCATTCGATATTCCTATCAGAGACGTGTTTAATTTGAACTAAACAAGCGTTTTACTACGGAATGCCTAGTATAATTGACAGATCACAAAGGAAGGGTAGTGTGAATGATGCTATGAACACTTCTCCGCAATTTGAAGCGATGGTTGATCGATATACGTCGATGGATGGATTGACTGACAGAGATGTGCACACGCTCCATGATTCCATAGCTGAGCATAATCCCCTCGCAAGAGTTCCCATGCCGGAAAATTATCCCGAGTGCTTTCGCATGCCGTTTCTCCGAGGTGCATTACAATCGTATTTCCGCACAGTATACAGACGGGTCCTTGAAAAATCGGACGCGTTTAAGCAGCCTGCAGAATCTCCGCAACCTCAGTAATCGTCTCCACTCTCACAAGCTTCTGCCGCAACTCCGATGCGCCATCAAACCCTTTGACGTAGCTTGCTAAGTGCCGTCGCATTTCCAGCATTCCCCTCTTCTCTCCTTTAGTACGAACTGCTAATTCGCAGTGCTCAAGGATGAAAGGAATTTTATCTGCAAACGAGAGTGATAGAACGGTCGGACTTCCTGCTGCTTTTTTCTCGAGCGCATCAGCAACGTCTTTCATGACCCACGGGTTACCAAAGGTGCCGCGACCGACCATCACACCATCAAGATTCCCGATTTTATCGAGAGCATCCTGAGCAGATCCAATATCACCGTTGCCAATCACCGGAACCTTCACATGTTTCTTTAGTTCGTAGATCGGTTCCCAGTTTGCCTTGCCGGTGAATTTCTCGTGATAGGTGCGGCCATGGATCGCGAATGCTTCTGCGCCTGCAGCTTCGAGTGCCTGACAAAAGGGAATCAGTGTGTCCGATGTTTCCCAACCAAGACGCGTCTTCACGCTGACAGGAATCTGCACTGCTTTTTTTGTCGCGTGAACAAGCTCCGCGGCCAGTTCCGGCTTGCGGATAAGCGCCGCTCCGTGACAGCTGGACACGACCTTTGCCGCGGGGCAGCCCATGTTGATATCAATGCCATCGACTCCGCACTGCTCGATAATTTTGGCGGCCTCCAGAAAATGCTCCGGATCATGTCCGAACACCTGCACGATGAACGGCCGCTCGACACTCGCGTCAAACGCCATCATCTGCATCGTCTTCTTCCCTTTGAATGCGAGAGCATCGGTACTCAAAAATTCGGTGTAGACGATAGTCCGCGGCTCCACCCGTTTAATCAGCTGGCGATACGATGCATCGGTGACACCAGCCATGGGGGCCAGTGCAACAATGGGGCGCGGTGCTGTGGTCCAGGAAAAAGCCACGGCGTGAATTGTTAAATTGTTAAATTGTTACAAGAATATACAGAAAACGCCGCACCGACAATCCAGCAATTTAGCAATATAACAATTTGCAACGACGGCGAGGCGAAACAACCATTTTTCTCCAATAAACATGCGTATGTGCGTATCCTACTAACTGAATGAACATCCGTCCGATGCTGCAGGCAATCGCCCTCTGGACTGTCGCCGTTCCGGCAGCCGCCCAGAACCCCGCGATCATTACAAATCTCCCAGGATGTGACTTTGAAACCGGCCGCCTGACGGCAGCCTGTGTGCCAATATTCATTGGGCATTTGATTACTATGATCTTTAGCCTAGTAAGCGCATTTTTCCTTCTCAACGTGATGTACGCCGGTTATCAGATTGCAATGGGTTCATGGACCGGTGAAAAATCCGCAGGGAAAGATCGTCTCACGTGGGCGATCATCGGATTGGTCGTGACCGTCTGCTCGTACTTAATTCTTGATCTCGCTGTTTCCGTCATCACTCCGTAATACCCATGCCCACTCCCAAGAAAAAGAAACCGGCAGACAACTTCACCTCGCTGCGCATCATCGGCAAGAAAGCGCAGAGCCTGCTGCAGAAAGCCGCCGAACTGCGCAAGCAACAGTCGTCTACACAGACAACTGAAACGATGCCTACTACAGGCGAGCCCGATCTCACTGTGCGCTTTTCACTCATCAACATCGCGCACGCGACACTGGTCGTCATGCTGGTTGCGTCCGCTGCCGCGGTCACGGTTGTGCTGCGCGAGACAATTATTTTGCTGTTGCTCGGGTTCTTCCTTGCAGCGGTCACAGACCCCGGCGTCCGCTGGTTGGAACGCATGGGCTTTCCCCGCGGAATCGCCATCTTGCTTCTGTACCTTGCAGCACTCTTCATTCTCGCATTCCTCCTGATCTCGCTGATTCCGGTTGTCGCCGCACAAATTCAGCAGATCGTATTCCTCGTCAACGACAGCATTAACGCATTCCTGCAGGACCCGCGTATTCGCCTTCCACTCATCACCGATGAGGTAAACCTGCGTCTGACAGAGTTTGTCCGTTCGACGCTGGAAAGCATGTCTATCAACAAATTTACCGATGCCCTGCAGATCGTGGGACAGAACATGTCGTCGGTTGCACAGGGATCGGTGGTCGCACTGACACGCATTGCAGGATCGGTCGGCTCCTTCGTCATCAAATTCGTTCTCGTGCTCGTCTTCGCATTTTTCATCCAGATGGAAAAGGAGGGAATTCGACTGTGGGTGCGCAGTTTCTTCACCGCTAAGTACCGCGCACTCATCGACGTGAAGACCGAAGCGATTCACCTCAAGATCGGTCAATGGGCACGCGGCCAATTGCTCTTGGGTCTTGCGGTCGGAAGCTTGGTCTTTGTCGCGCTGACCATTCTGCGGGTACCGTACGCTGCAACGCTCGCAATTCTGGCGGGCTTCACCGAGTTCATCCCGTACATCGGCCCGTTCATAGCTGCTGTCCCCGCCATTCTGATTGCTTTCACCGACGGCGGTTTTATTTGGGCATTGATCGTGACCGGTATCTACTACGTCATTCAGCTGTGCGAAAACAACCTGCTGGTTCCACTGATTATGAAACGCGCTGTGGGCCTGTCACCCATTGCCGTCCTCTGCGCCATGCTGATGGGATTGAGCTTCCCGAGCGTCATTCATCCGGTTTTGGGGGTGCTGTTGGCAGTGCCGATGACGACCATCATTGCGGTCTTTTTGGACGACCTGCGTGTGGTAAAAAAGATCTCCTAAGTTTTTACGCTTCCCGCTGCTCTTTTAACCCGTTGCCCGATCGTGTGCGATGTACAGTTTTTTGTACTCCTGCCAACTTTACCACGTTTTTTCTTGCCGCATACTTCCGGGAACCACCTGAAACGTGATATAGTTTTCAGAACCAACCAAGGTTTATCACTCAAACGCTTTGAGTGACAATTCATCCCCTTCTACCACCTCGGTATGCACCCGTTCGATCGTTTTACCCCCAACGCCAAACTTGCTCTGCAGATTGCTGAGCAGGAAGCAAAAGCTATGCAAAGTCCCTACATCGGGACGGAGCATCTGCTGCTGGGACTTCTCAGTATTCCGAAATCATTGGCGTTTTCCATCTTCACCGGCGCGGGCGTCACGCTCGAAAACGTGCGCATTCTGCTAAAGGCCAGTAAGAGTGGAAACATCGAAGGTAAACACGTGAAGCACGGACTCTCGACATTCCTGCACACGGTGATTGAACAAGCCGTCGTCAGCGCTCACAAATTCCGTCATACCAACGTCGGTACCGAGCATTTGCTGTATGCCCTTGTCGGCAATGGCAAGAATGCGGCAACGCTTCTGCTGGAGAGCATGCAGGTGGAATCGGAAGATCTGAAGACGCATATTGAAGAAATGTTCGGGCAGATCAGTCAGTTCCGTCAGCAAAACCGCAACGTCGAGCAGTCCTTGGAAGCATTCTTTCAAGGATTGCAGGGTACCATCGCGGGCATGCAGCAAGGAGGAAACGGCGGTGGTAACGAGCCGGAGGGCCTCAAGCGCAAGCGCGCGGACGGCAACAGCAAAACTCCCGCACTCGACTACTTCACCGACGACCTTGTTGCCAAGGCGAAAGAAGGAAAGATCGATCCGATCATCGGACGCGACAACGAGATTGAACGCATGATTCACATTCTGAACCGCAAGACAAAGAACAACCCCGTGCTCATCGGTGAGCCGGGTGTCGGCAAGACCGCGATCGTCGAAGGGCTTGCGCAGCGTATTGCGACAGGACAGGTCCCCGATGCACTCAAGGGTAAGCGTGTGTTGGTCCTGAACCTCGGGTCGGTCGTCGCGGGAACCAAGTACCGCGGTGAGTTTGAGCAGCGCTTCGAAGACATCATTCGCGAAGCAGCACAGAGCGATCGTCAGATCATTCTATTCATTGATGAAATTCACACCGTCGTCGGCGCAGGATCCGCGGAAGGTTCGCTCGATGCCGCCAACATTCTGAAGCCCGCACTCAGCCGTGCAACGCTGCAGGTGGTCGGTGCAACGACGCTTGAAGAGTACCGAACAGTTGAAAAAGACCGCGCTCTTGAGCGCCGCTTCCAGCCTGTCCAGGTTGATGAGCCGTCCAAAGAAGATGCAGTGTCGATTCTCCGCGGACTCAAGGAATCGTTTGAACAATTCCACCACGTCACCATCGGCGATGATGCTCTGGAAGCATCGGTCCAGATGAGCGACCGCTACCTTACCGAGCGTTATCTGCCGGATAAAGCGATCGACGTCCTCGATGAAGCAGCTGCGGGAAAAAGCCTTCAGCACGCGCGTCTGAGCCCGGAACTGCAGGAAATTGAAGATAAGCTGCAGAAGCTATCTGCCAAGCAGCAGGAAGCGGTTAAAGATCAGAAGTATCATCTGGCGCTCAAACTAAAACAGGAACAGCAGGAGCTGAAAGAGCGCCGTGAAACGCTGATGGAAGCCGCCGATGGCGACAAGCGTACGCCGGTCTCCATTACCCCGGACGACATCGCCAACGTTGTTGCGCGCATGACAGGCGTGCCTGTAACCAAGCTCTTGAAGCCCGAGGCAAAGCGCCTCGCAACGCTCGAATCCATTCTCCGCCAGAGCGTGATTGGCCAAGACGAAGCGATCCATAAAGTCTCCCGTGCCATCCGTCGCTCCCGCGTCGGCATCGGCGATGTGAAGCGGCCGATCGGATCCTTCCTCTTCCTGGGTCCAACCGGTGTTGGAAAAACAGAACTGGTTCGCACGCTTGCACGCGAAGTCTTCCACCGCGAAGACGCGCTGATCAAAATCGACATGTCCGAGTTCATGGAACGTCACAACGTTTCTCGTCTGACCGGTACGACTGCCGGCTACGTGGGATACGAAGAAGGCGGCCAGCTGACCGAACAGGTCCGCCGCAAGCCCTACTCCGTTGTGCTCTTCGACGAGGTCGAGAAAGCGCACCCCGAATTCTTCAACCTGCTCCTGCAGATTCTGGAAGACGGAACGCTGACGGACGGACAGGGAAAGACCGTCGACTTCCGCAACACGATTATCGTGATGACCAGCAATATCGGTGCAGACAAGCTGACGAAGCAGGCAGCGAAGATCGGATTTAAGTTGGATGACGAAGCATCGAAAGAAGAGACTGAGTACGAAGCGAAGCGTCAGGAAGTGATTGCTGAACTGAAGGACAACATGCGTCCAGAGTTCCTCAACCGCATCGACCACATTATTGTCTTTAACGCGCTGAACCAGCAGCACATCCGCAAGATCGTGCGTCATCACCTAGATCATCTGAAAGTGCGTCTACGCGAGCAGGGATACGAGATTGATGTTGAGCCGAAGGCGATCAACCTTCTGGCCGAAGTCGGCTTCGACCCCGAGTACGGCGCACGTCCGGTCCGCCGTGTCATTCAGGAACGTATCGAAGATGAAATCGCCGAACACATCCTGAAGGGCGTCTTCCACCCAGGCGACACCATCAAGGTCGTCAAGAAAGGCGACAAGCTCGACCTGATGCACGGAAAACCCGGCAAAACCGCGGATATCGAGGAAAAGGAAGAGGCGGAGGTAGCGTAAAACCAAGCAATCAAAGAAATTAAGGCAATCGAGGATTCTGTCCTTGATTGCTTTGATTGCTTATTTTCGCCCTTTTATAGCCCTCCGTAGCCTCTCTATCATCTGGCCCAAAACCCCGCTTTCTGCTATACTAAAGAGATTCCTGAATAAACACACACATGCCCATCGAACCCATCAAAATTCCGCAGAACGTCTACATCGAGGACCGCATTGTCGGCCCTCTGACGCTCAAACAGGTTCTGATCGTCGGTATCGGAGGCGGTTTCAGTTACGTTCTCTACGGCATGCTGACACAGGCCTACGGCGCACTCGCATTGCCTCTGACAATTCTCGTATGGTCCCCCACCGCCATTGCGGCAGTGTTCGCATTCATCCGCATCAATGACATCAGCATGTTCAAGTTGGTACTGCTGACAATTGAAAAACTGAACAAGCCGACGATCCGCACGTGGTCACCACGCAGAGGCATCGTTATTAATATCCGCACCAATAGCCCCGAGACAAAGGACCCCAAGCATTCGACCGGCTTGCCCGCGAAAGAGCCGTCGCAAATTGATGAACTGAGTTCCGTACTGGATCTTGCCCCACGCGGCTACACCGTCGATACACCAGAGCCTCTGTCACCGCTTGATGAAGAAATCGATGAGACACCATCTGTAGCGGAACCCGTATCGAGCATTCAGCTTCCCGTGAATAAAAATCGCATTTCTGCCTCCCCGCTTCAAACCTCCGGAACGGTCTCACTGTTCCGTGATCTTACTCCTCACTCCTGACCATGGCTGACAAACAAAAAACACCGGACACTGTCCGCGGCAGGAAGAAGGGATCTGCGGCGGCAACACAGCGTTTTTTGCCCATCGCCGAAATTCGCAACGACACGCTGCTGCTTAAAAATGGCGGACTGCGCGGCGTGCTCGAAGTGGAAGCAATGAACTTCAACCTCAAGAGCGAAACGGAACAACAGGGCATCATCGCGGGCTACGGCGCATTCGTAAACACGTTGAATTTCCCGATACAGATTGTGATCCGTTCCAGCCGCACGAACATCGACGACTATCTGGAAACAATCCGAGCAATCGGTGAAAAACACGCGAACACATTGCTGAAAAACCAGACGCTTGGATACGTCGGCTTCATGCAAAAGTTGCTGGAAGTTGCCGACATTATGCAGAAGCGTTTCTACATCGTGATTCCAGTTGACCATTCGGTGCGCAAGAAGACCGTCATTGAACAGTTCTTCGACTGGTTGCATCCGGATGACACATCGGCCAAAGCAGGACAGCGGTACCGTGAATTCGGACAAGGTGCGCGTGAACTCCAGGAACGGATCGACCTCGTTAGCACCGGACTGGCCAACATTGGCCTACATACGCGCCGGCTGAACACGCGCGATCTGATCGATCTGCTCTATAAGATCTTCAACCCAAAGACTGCGCAGGTTCAGAAACTGCCGAAAGAGGCGGAAAAGATGGATTTGGAGACAACGACGCTTTAAAAGCTTTCAGGAGTTAGGAATCAGCTTTCAAGACAACAAGTATCGCCCTTTTGCTGATTCCTGAAAGCTAACTCCTGAGTCCTAATTTGACAAACCTCCTTCACTTCTGCAGAATCCCCCAGCTCTGGTTATTGCTCGTGCAGGGGTAACCGGACACTCTTATTTCTCCCGCTTGCACCACGTCTTTATATGTCCCCAAAAACCGCTAAAAAGGGATCCCGGATGAGCCAGAGCGCCGTCATGGACGAGCTCATCAAGAAATCCCCCGAAATCTTCCGGTCCAAGCCGGGTGAATTGATCGACGGTATCGTCGTGTTTAAAGGAAAGAACAAGCTTCTGCTCGATATCCGCGGTGTCGCCACGGGTATTATCTCCGGTCGCGAACTGCGCGATTCCTTCAATACCTTTAAGGAGCTGAACCCCGGCGACGATGTTTCTGCATTGGTATTGGAAGATGAGAACGACGAAGGACTTGTAGTGCTGAGCCTCCGCATGGCCAGCCAGAAGAAAGCCTGGGACCGCTTCCACAAGCTGGTTGAAGGCGACAAGACGATGAAGTTTACCGCTCAGGAAGCAAACAAGGGTGGACTCATTGCCAACATCGACGGCATCCGCGCGTTCTTGCCGGTCTCACAACTCTCCCCTGTTAACTACCCACGCGTCAACAACGCTGAGTCCACGGAAATCATCTCTCGCCTTCAGAAGTTTGTCGGTCACACCTTCACGGTAAAGATCGTCACAATGGACGAAGAGTCGGGCAAGATCGTCGTCTCCGAGCGCGAAGCAATGGCTGAAGAGCGCTCAAAGGCACTTGAAGGATTGAAGATCGGCGATGTGAAGGATGGTGTTGTCTCCGGCCTGGTGAAGTTCGGCCTCTTTGTGACCTTCGATGGTCTGGAAGGACTGGTCCACATCTCCGAGATCGCGTGGGGCCATGTGAAGAACCCGTCGGAATACGCAGAGCTGGGTGATCGTGTTACCGTCAAAGTCATCGGTGTTGATGGTGACAAACTGAGTCTGTCCATCAAGCAGCTGACAAAGGATCCATGGGAAGAGGTTGCCGAGCGTTACCCATTGGGCAAGAAGGTATCCGGCACGGTTGTCCGCTTTGCAGACTACGGCGCCTTCCTCCGCTTGGAGAAGGACATCAACGGTCTTGTGCACCTCTCCGAAATTGCACACCACAAAGTGAACGATCCATCCGAGGCGCTGACTATCGGTCAGAAAGTTGAAGCACAGGTGATCAACATCGATATCGACGAGCGCCGCATCGGGTTGTCCATCAAGGCTCTTCAGCCAATCGACAAGGAAACCCTTGAGCGCATTAAAAAAGAGCAGGAGGAAGAGGATGCAAAGAAGGCTAAAGAATCCGATGAATCCGAGGCTGATGAAGCAATTGAGGTTCCGGAAGGCATGCAATTCGTTGCATCCAAAGACGGTAAGAAGTTCTACGCAGTCGACTCTGCCGCAGGAAAGAAGATCAAGGCTGAAAAGCGTGTGTACTTTGCCACAGAGGCTGAGGCCGAAGAGGCGGGATACGCTGCATAAGGCAATCAAGGTAATCAAAGAAATCGAGGATGGAATCTGCTATCCTCGATTTCCTCGATTGC
>CAZUVN010000023.1:0-15327 GCA_964623835.1 uncultured Candidatus Peribacteria bacterium | reverse complement strand
GTTCGTCGTCGCGTAAAAACACCCGTATCACACAGCAATCGCCAAAGGTCACAGGGCCGTCGCGTCGCGTCGCGCGCCTGCTCGATTCCGACGCATCAAAACTCCTGCGCCGTAAACTCGGCAGCAATCCCGGAAAGGAAACAGAAGCCGGTGTTGCCGCGCGCAGGGCAGCACGCCTCTCCGGTACAACATCATCACGCGCCGTGCGATCGTCAATCAGCCGTTCATCACGATCATCGATTGTCCGCTCATCTCGATCTTCTGCATCTTCTCGTTCCTCCCGGTCATCGAGAGCAACAGCCATATCGCCGACGATTCGCATTCGCCTGACTTCCGTCGACGCATCGGTATCCTCCTGTTCCAACATCGATCTGGATACCCTGAAGAACGGCTACCGCGGAACGCTGGAATGCCTGACGATTGACGGAAAGCCCGCTGTCATCAACGAACTGACCTTGGAGGACTACTTACTCGGTCTGGCCGAAGAACCCGATACAGAGCCCTACGAAAAGCAGCGCGCGTTTGCGATTGCCGCCCGAACGTATGCCGCGTGGTACATGCGCCAGGAAACCCGCAAATTCCCCGGTATGCCGTATGACGGATCTGACAGCCCCGCGACATTTCAGAAATACAACGGAAAGTCGTTCGAGAAGAATAATCCACGCTGGCTGGAGGCCGTTCGTGATACCGCCGGAGAGGTTCTGACGTACAAAGGCGAGCTGATTAAGCCCCCCTACTTCAGCAGCAATGACGGACGGACGCGAACCCCTGCTGAGGCCGGGTGGAACAATTTCCCCTTTGCACAGATCTTTGCATCAAAAGAAGACCCGTGGTGCGCCGGCATGGAGAACCGCGGTCACGGCGTCGGTATGTCGGGCTGCGGCTCAGAAGCCCAGGCAAACGAAGGTAAAACGGCGGAGGAGATTCTGCAGTATTACTATCCGGGAACAGCTATTACTCCACTCTAAGCAGCCCTCGATACCCCGTGACATTTGTGGGATACTGACGTGGCGTATGCCCGATCAACCCTTCCCGCAACGATCGTACACACCACTATTGATTGCCAGCGTGCCACGCAGTGGAACGAATTTGCTGCGCTCATTGCTAAACAACCACCCGGATATTCTTGTGCACGGGGAATCGTTGAACAGTTCTGAAGCAGCGCGTCTTACTGCCCCTTTATGGGAAGACCGCCCTCGCATTCCATACACATCAGGCACGTACCGCCGCTACCTTGAAGATCATATTTTCCCAGCCGATCCGGGAAACGTCCGTGTCGTCGGATTTAAAATATTTCCACTGCATTTTGCCCATGCCCCGGAAGGGAGGAAGGAAGCGGAAGAACTCATTACGGGAATTCCAGGGTTAAAAGTGATTCTACTTGAGCGATATAATTTACTCGATTTGGCGATCTCGGAAGCGATGGCGAGACGCAATAATGTTTGGGTTATTTACAATGAGCAACAAGCGCCGCAAGAGCGGCCGTTAGATCTACCGCCGGGAGCGATTCTAGAACGCATGAAATTCATCTCAAAGCAGCGGATCAACATGCGCCGTATTGTCGAACACTGTGATGTGCGACGCGTGACGTACAAAGACCTCGTACATCGAACAGACGACGTGATGCGCGACCTGCAGGCATGGCTCGGTGTCGATATTCGGTCATTGCAACCAAACAGCTTCATCCGTAAACAGAGAATCGTGGCGCGCCGAGAAGCATTATTAAACTTTGATGCAGAACGAGCACTGTGTGCTGAGCACCACCCTGAATGGCTCACATACTTCGATGCACCAGAAGATCATTTGGAGCTGCCTCATACTCCGCGCTCGCAACAATTCAGCGTCGTGCGACGCACCAAGCCGGCATTTACACCGGATTATTCGCCGGAAAAATTCCCAGCGTTTTACCTACAACTATTCCATGACGCGGAACTGGCGGAATATACCCTTAAAAGGCTGCGCACAGCCTACCCGCGATCACCGGTCTTGCTGCAATCGGACGGCGATGATGATCCTTCGTACGAACGCTTGGCTCAGGCCTACGGCTGCACGTACTTCCGCGGCGAACGTCTCTATACCGTGGAGAACGGGGGGCGGATGCTGCAACGCATGCTTAATGATTATCTTGCAGGATTCGGGGATTGGCTCGTTAAAATTGACACCGATACGCGCATCGACCGCCCATTTCGGTATTTTCCGCGGGATGATGTCATCGCTGGCTCTCTCTTGTGCCAAGGGCCGCCACAGGGAGGATGCGTCATCATCCCCCGAGAAGCGGCCGCGCGCATTCGTGACTCACGCGTTCTGCTGAATCCGCACCTGCGTCAGCCATTGGACACATGGGGCAAAAAAATGACACTCTCTTTTCTGCGGGAGCGCCTCGCTAACACGGGGTGTATTGGATTTGAATGGACGTTGTACTGGGCATGTGCGCAGCTGAATATTGATATTGTGCAGCACCCCGAAATCCATGCGACATGGAAGCAAGGCCATGCAAATATTGATCGCCGTTTCGCGGCAGTGCACCCAGATAAATTTCTCAACATTGATAATGCATCGATCCACGATCTCTGCACATCCAGTCATGAGGGAATGAGTCGCATATGGCTCGAAGCCATTTACCGATCCGGATAATGCACATCACCGTTCTTAGCTACATAGGCGATGAGGAAGATATAGTCGAACGCTTCGTACGACACACGTTGCGCTTCGCAGATAGATTAATAGCGGTATCTACTGAGAGTGGACCGACAGCGGACATGCTGTACCGGCTGC
The DNA here is from genome assembly GCA_964623835.1 of uncultured Candidatus Peribacteria bacterium. Classification (GTDB taxonomy): domain Bacteria; phylum Patescibacteriota; class Gracilibacteria; order Peribacterales; family Peribacteraceae; genus JAKQEM01. Next base: position 12,552 of record CAZUVN010000023.1, on the reverse strand, counting down.
AATGGGAAGGATTGCCACTGGATATTATCGATCATCACCCGACCTATCACGATCAACACGAAGTACTGTCTCAGCTCCTCCGCCGTCACCGGCATGAGTCGGATTGGTTCTTGCCGATTGATGCGGACGAGTTCGTGATCGGCGATATACGAAAAGTTCTCGTCGCGGCAGATCCACAGCAAGCATCGGCGCTGCGTTGGAGAACGTATGTGCCGCTTGAGAGCGATGACCAATCTGAACAAGATATTCTCAAGCGCATCCGCCATCGCCGTGAGGCCGAAGTCCCGCAGTTTACGAAGGTCGTCATACCCTCCTCCCTCATTCGAAAGAGCTCGCGCATCGCACCGGGTAATCATGCGATCGAACAACACAGTTGGCTCAGGAAACCTTCATCGGAATGGGGGAAGCCCCTCGACGATGTGTACCTCGGTCATTTTCCTGTCCGAAGTACCGAGCAAATGACCAAAAAAATCAAACGATCATGGCCATCGATACTTGCCAACTCCAAACGCAGACCCGATGAAGGATTTCACTGGAAGCGTATGTACGAGCAGTATCGCGGTAAAACACTCGACGATGCCATGCTCACAGAGATCGCACTCGGCTATTCTTCAATCGAAACACCGACTACCGGCGTTATTGAGGAACCGGCTGCATGAACGAATCCCGACCGAACAAGATCATCAATACCGTTCCAGCGCCGCGCCGCCGCACGCTTCAGCGAAAGATTAGGGTCTGCATTGAGAACCGATTGGTACGCTTTGTATTCCTCCGATCCGTTCCAATGCTGCCCTCGCTGAACTGATTCATCGACGTACTGCCGGAATGACGGTGTGAATTTAAAATGCAGCAGCACACCCGTGACATCTGCAAGGTGCGCACCGATAATGCCATGTTCACCATCCTCGAATGCACGAATGCCCTGTCCGGTTTTCATCAGTGGATGTTTCGTAAGCCAGAAGTGATCGCGCCCGAAAACAGTCTTGCGGATGCCACCCATCCATGACTGACCTTCGCGAAAAATCCACGAATCGGGAATCGGGTGCACATCGGAAATATCGTAGAAGGGGTACTGCTCTTGCAGCGGAGCATCGGCTGGCGCATCACGTGAACCAATGGGGCCCGAGGCGAACAGATCGAGCATGTGCGCCCGCATTGCGGTGAAGTGATGACGATCAAGATATGCAATCAATGATGGAAGATCTCCCTCTCGCGCTTGCGGGCGAGGGAATAAGAACAATTCATCTATATCCACATTCAGCGTCCATGTCCCCGCAGGACATCGATCCATCAGCCACCGTCGCATCCACAGACGATGGGTTTTAAACGGCAACGTGGTCCGGTAGACGGTGATATCCCGGCCAACCAGCAGATCCGTTGACCCATCCGTCGACCCCGTATCAAGAAAAATCATATGTCCCACTCCAAGACGGCGATAATGTTCGAGAAAATGCGTAATCCATTCACGACCGTTTTCGACACGGCAGAGCAGCACAACGCCGGGCGAAGGCCTGCGAGGACCGCGTATGCGACGGATCTGCAGCGAATCGCTGAATGCCTGAAGTCGTGAGCGAATATCCATGAATGATTGAGTCATACCGGTTATACCGTACAATGGGAACTTCATGGAACTCAGCACATCCACCCCCTTCAGCTTTGTCCTCTTCGGCGCCTCGGGAAACCTCGCAAAACTGAAGATCTATCCGGCTCTCTACACCCTTGCGCTTAAAAAGCGGTTTCCGGCGCAGTACAGCATTGTCGGCTATGCCCGATCGGAGATGGATGACGCATCGTTCCGGACACTAGTAGAACAATCGGTCCGCACCGATATGGAGGAGGTCAACGAAGACGTCCTCAAAGAATTTCTGTCACACTGCTTCTATCAGCGCGGGCAGTATGACAAGGTCGATGATTTTCGCGCCTTGGAAAAACGCCTGACCGAGATGGAAAGCGGATGGGGTGAGACCGTTCGTCTCGCGTATCTATCGATTCCTCCCGCGGTGTTCACGTCGGTTCTGGATAATGTTTGCCAATCCGGCGTGCGCAAAGATGACGGGAACTTCCGTTGCATCGTCGAAAAGCCGGTGGGGCACGACCTGAAAAGCTTTGAGGAGGTGCGGGCAAAGCTAACGTCGTGTTTTAAGGAGGAAGAGATTTACCTGCTCGACCATTACCTCGGCAAAGAAGCGGTCCGCAACGTCTATTATCTTCGTTATGCCAACCCCGTGCTGGAGCGCTTGTTTAAGAACACGCTGATTCATCATATCGAGATAACCGCCAGCGAATCGTTGGGACTGGAGGGACGCGCGGGATACTTTGATGAAATCGGCACTCTGCGTGATTACGTCCAGAGTCACATGCTCATTATGGCCGCATTGCTCACCATGCGCCTGCGCGAAGGAGACGAGAGTTTCCGCGACAGCCGCTTAAACGCGCTGGAGCAATTCTATCTTCCTCCTGCAGCCAACTTGGATGACATCATTTTGCAAGGCCAGTATGCGGCGGGAAAAGTGGGCAGAGAGCACGAGCACGGATACCGCGATGAAGAGGATATCGCCGATGACTCGCGAACAAGCACCTATATTGCCCTCAAGCTGATGACTCGCATTTCTCGCTGGGAAGGCATTCCAATTTATGTGCGAACGGGCAAGCGCCTCAAGGAACGCGAGACACGCATTAGCATCCAATTCCAGGAAACGCATCCCGTCGGCAAAGGCAGTTATCCCAACCGTCTCGACATCATTCTGCAGGGCGAAGCCGGCATGCGTCTGCATCTGCAGACGAAGATCGGTGGCACGGAACCGAGCTTCCGCCCACTCATCATGGAAGATCCGCTTATTTGTTACGGTGACTGTTTGCCCGAGCACGGTATTCTGATGCTGGAGGCGATTCATGGAAAACAGCAGTGGTTCCTCAGCTTTGAAGAAGTACACGCCGCATGGAGACTAATCGACCCGCTGCAGGCTCACCTCGATAAACCGTCGACTCCGCTCTACCTCTACCCGGCCGGAACCAACGGACCCAAGGAATCGGACGAATGGATGAAGCACGAGGGTACGCAATGGTTCTGATTCGTATGCATCGAATTTTTCTCTACGGCACATTCGCGGGAAACCGGGGCGATGTATTGATGTACACGGCCGCGCGCACAGCGCTGGAGGAACGGGGTATCCACGTGATTGATCGTGAAGAAGAAGCTGACGCGATTCTAAATTGCTGCGGCTACTGGTGCGGTGACCCGTGGGGAGAATTGTGGTCGCGGAAAATGCGGGAGCGGATTGTTCTTTGGAAAGAGTCCGGTAAAAAAGTGATTCTTCTCCCGCAGACATTTGGCCCTTTTACCAATAAACATATCGCAGAGGACATACGAACGATGGTCGATGTGTCCGATCTTGTGTGTCCCCGGGATGCTATCTCTTATCAGCATGTCACTGATCTGTGCGGGCAGCGTGACAACGTGCAGCAATTTCCCGACTACACGATCGATGTCTCCGCCATCGCGTCCGATCTTTTTCAGCCCCAGCCGAAATCGGTCGCGGTCATTCCAAATCTGCGCATGACAGATAAGACCGATGCGCGAACGAGCGCGCTGTATCTGCCATTCCTTGGGTCAGTGGTTGCGCTGCTGCGCGATGCCGGTGCCGATCCGTTCCTGCTGATTCACGAAGAGAAAGACATAGTGTTCGCCGACGCGCTCAAACAGGAATATCCCGATCTCACTGTCGTCATCGAACCAGACGCGCAGAAAACCAAGTGGATCATCGGTCACTCAAGAGCAGTCATCAGCAGTCGTTACCACGGTATTCTCAATGCGTTGTATCAAGATATTCCCGTCCTCGCGACCGGCTGGTGTCATAAGTTCGACGCATTGATGGAGGAGTGGGAATGTGCCGACACGCTGATTGATATAGGGCACACGAGTGATGAACGTCTCAACGCGCAGATCACTCGATTGATAGCAGGAGGAGATCAGACAAAATCATCGATACAGGCGCAATATCGCCAGAAAACACAAAATATGTGGGAGAAAGTGACTCAAGCGTTGACATAGACAAAACCAAAATTAGGTTCATAATAAAATAAATGGAACATGCCCCGCCATTCCTTCCGGAAACGCCGGAGACTGCCAAGCAAGATCTGGTTGCTGCATTGATCATGCGCAACAGAAAATTGTTGATGGTCTATAACATCAAGCATGGCCTACGTTTGGAGCCACCGGGCGGAAAAACACAGCCGCACGAACAGGGGGTGGAAGGATTTCGCAATGCAGTGCGACGCGAAGTCCGCGAAGAACTGGGTATGAGCGTGACTATTCTCTCCCTTGTAGGAGTCTATCCGACCGACACCCCGGAAGGTCGGTTTGAGGTGTGGATGTATGCCTGCGAAAGCGAGGATGAGCCGCAACCAGAATGCGAGCCTGACAAGATCGGACATTTTGAGTGGATGAACGCCGATGAATTGCGAGCGCTTGCAGCATATGTCGACAGGAAGGGGTCTCATCTTATGGTTCCAAACATGCGCAAGGTATTGGATGTGATTTTACCTCTGCTCTAGAAGATCAGCTGATACACTCACACTGTGAGCCATACGACTACCATCGACGCCGGTCAGAACTTTAACCGAAAAGGTGCAGAGATCATCGCATCGGTGATCAACATCTGTATTGCCGAGCGCGGCGAATGCATTGTCGGACTGAGCGGCGGAAGTACGCCGCAGCCGGTCTACGAGGTGCTTGGCCGTATGGACGTTGATTGGACAAAAGTCCGATTGTTTTTGGTCGATGAGCGCCATGTCCCTGCAAATCATGCGGACAGTAACCAGCACATGATTCATGAGACCCTATTAGCACATGCATCAGTACCGGACGATCATCTCTGCTTTCCCGATTGTTCATTGCCTCTCAAGCAGTGTGTGGAGGATTACGCGACGCGACTCAAGAAACAGTGGGGTGAGCATCTCCCCGATCTGATGATTCTTGGGATGGGACCGGACGGGCATATCGCCTCGCTCTTTCCACCACTGGAGGGGGGTCTGATGGATGACACGCGCCTAGTCGCACATACGACGACCGACTCATTCGCGGTACATGACCGCATCACGCTGACGCTGAATCCAATTGCCGCAGCCACATCGCATGTCTTCCTGCTAAAAGGAGGAGACAAAAGGCGCCTGTGGGAAGAGATGCTCCAGCGTCCCGAAAATGAACGACGCTGGCCGGCTAAACGGATTCTGGAGCAGCCAAATGTGACGGTTGTTACAGGTGACTGAGTTGCTGCCACAGAGATCGTCTAAACGCATCAAAGTCTTTTTCTTTGAACCGTGCGATGCCCGGTTTTGCATTGGTCGGGCAATCGAGCAAGCGCCCGACATCGTGGATACGAGGCTTTCTGGGGCCACTACGACTGAGGACAATGTCCGATCCAAACGGGAGCATCGCCATCGCTTCTTCGGAGTCGTATCCGAGTCCCTGCAGTACCTCTGCATATCGATAAACATGATCGGCAGTAAACGCGTAGACACGATTAAGAATATCAACGGGGACATCACCAGTGAGATGGTGCATCCACTCACCATTGTCGATGACGCGCTGACCAACCAGGCCGTGTGGAACGGACGGATCATCGATCAATGCACGCATTAGTGTGGCGATTTGATCGGGGAACAACAGCAAGTCGTCATCGATACAGAGAAAATACTCTGAGCCTTTTTGTGATTCTTCTAAGGCAATCATCGCAAACTTTGATGCGGGATAGCGCTGAGACTGGTTGATAATGATGATACGATTATCGGATAACGGATAACGGATAACGGCATTCGGATTATTATTCGACACGATCACCCGCTCGACACAGTCGAACCTGAGCAACATCTTGATCATCGGATCAATGTTCCACGGTCGCTTATAAGACTGAAGGATAACGGTAAACGGATAACGGTAAACGGATATTGGATATCGGATATCGGATAACGTTTCTCGATGCCATCTCAACATAGATCGTAGAAAACTGATGCGTCCGTACGGAAAATACAAGTCGCGATCGGGGTTTATTACGTGTAACAATTGCCGGGTAAGAAAGCGGGTGCTCATTGTTGCAGCACAAGAAGCTTCCGATACATGTCATTTCGCTGCCGGTGAAATTCCGCTTCTCGCCATGTCGCGACACCTTTTTTCCCCTGCGTCGGACAATCAACCATCGACCCTGTATTGTGAATACGCGGTCGGCTGTCGCCGCTACAGCTGAGAAACAGATCATCGAATCGAGAGAGCTGCCAATCAGGATGCCCTTCCGGAATACCGACTGTTGCAGATATGCGGAAGACTGCCTGCAGATGTGCTGAGCTAAAGGCATATACACGACTGATAACTTCAAGCTCATCATCGATCTGCTCAAATCCGCCCCGGAATGTCTCACCATTCCATCGCTGACCATAGAGTCCGTGTGGAACAGATGGATCGCTTTTCAGTTCACCGATAAGTCGCTCGGTCTGTGATGGAAGCAAAAATACATCATCATCGAGGATCAGATAATACGGAGATGGGATATCGCGAAGATGCACGTAGCGCATGGAACAGCTCTGTGGATAAGAATGATTCAGGATGGTGATACGATCACTATCTGGCTTAAACCATCGTCCAAGATCGCAATCAGGATTATTATTCGAAACGATGATACGGCCAATCGATGGACAAGCGAGAAATGATCGCACAATCAGCCGTATATTCTGCGGCCGCCTAAAGTTAGCAACGTACGCAGTAACATCACCCGTCGTAGTCTCAAGAATGGGGAACGCCTGAACGTTCTGCTGCCATTGTCTCAGCGCTATGATCATCGAAAAATGCCTCAGCCACGAATGCCGATCATCTTTTTGCATGAATTGATGGAAGAGCTTATTTATCATGAAATTATTAAATTGCTAAATTGTTATGAGCATATCGCAATATAACAATTTAACAATTTAGCCTCGGTTTTTTGGCCACTTCACATCGATGTGATGATCAATCACCCTGCGCGACGAAACGTAGAGCACATCGATTCGATAGCCGCCATCCCATGCATGCTGCGATATCCAGGTACGGGCGGCGCGCGCCATATTCGCACGTTTTCTCCATGTAACGTTGATCTCGGGATGATACTCACTGTGCTTTTTTGCACGCGTTTTCACTTCGCAAAACACAAGAACGCGATCGGCTGGATCGAACGCGAGAAGATCGATTTCATCGTGGCGGCCGACACGGACATTGCGACGAATGATGCGGTACCCGAGTTCTTGCAAAAACGCTGCTGCGATTGCTTCACCGGTTTTACCGGTCTGAATGTGCGCCGCTACTGGTGGATCTTCAGGCATCGAGGCCGAGGTTCTGACGATACTGGAGAGCTTCGGCGACGTGCGTGGAGGCAACCGTGTCCGCCCCAGCAAGATCGGCGATGGTCCGTGCTACTTTGATAGTGCGGTGATACCCACGGGCAGAGAGAGACAAGCGATCGGCCGCCTGCTTCAGAATGTTCTCCGCCTCGTCACTCAGCACGCAGAAATGTTGGAGATCCCGGACGGTCATCTCTTTATTGGTCGTCAGAGGCAGACCTGCAAACCGTTTGATTTGACGTTCACGTGCTCCCAACACTCGATCATGAATGACAGCGGTCGTATCACCGGTCGGTGCCTTGCTCTGACGCAGGTCGGCAACGGGGACTGGTAGAACATCGATGGTGAGATCAATGCGATCGAGAAACGGTTGGCTGATGCGACGCTTTACCCGCATTGATGCATTGACGTCATAACGAGGCGGATTCATGGCGGCAACCAGGAGAACATCTGCGGGGAACGTGACCGTGCCCTGTGCCCGCGTAATGGTAATGCGCCGGTCTTCTAGCGGCTGCCGAAGTACTTCCAAAACGACCGGCGGAAACTCCGCAAGTTCATCGAGGAATAACACGCCGCGGTGCGCCAAGCTGATTTCTCCGGGGCCGGGAATCTGCCCACCACCAACAATGGAGACCCCACTGGCTGTGTGATGGACGGCACGGAACGGTCGGCGTGTAATGAGTGGACAATCGGAGGAGAGAAGATTGGCGACGGAATAAATACGGGTCACCTCGAGCGATTCCTCCGGCGTCAAAGAGGGGAGAATGCCACGCAAAGCCTGGGCCAGCAAAGTTTTGCCGGATCCTGGTGCGCCACTGAGGAGTACGTTGTGCCCACCTGCTGCAGCAATCTCGAGTGCGCGCTTCGCCTGCTCTTGTCCTCGTACATCGGCAAAATCGACCAATGGAAGCATGTCCGGCAATGCGGCAGGCGGATCGATTGCATCCGGCTCCCGGATACCAGTCAGCACATCGACCAGCACATTGAGACTGGGCGCAGGGATTACACGGATACCCGGCACCAACGCCGCTTCGGCCGCATTCACCGAAGGAACGACGATCGTCGTAATGCCCTTATCGCGACAACCGATCGCCGCACTCAGAACCCCAGAAACATGCCGAACCGATCCATCAAGCGCAAGCTCTCCGAGGAAGACCGTCTCTTTGAGTATCTCCGGGGAAACATTGATGAGTCCATGAACAATCAGCAGTCCGATCGCAATTGGCAGATCATAGCGCGGACCTACTTTCTTAATATCCGCCGGCGCAAGATTGATTGTGATGGAGCGACCGGTCGGTAATTTGTATCCGCATGATCGAAGTGCAATACGTACGCGCTGCCGGCTCTCCTGCACGGCCGTATCACCGAGTCCGACTATCGTGATACCGCTCTCGCCGGGATTACAGCCGATTTCGACTGTCACGCGTTCGCCGTCGAGGCCGATGGTGGCAAAAGAAAAAAGCTGAGTAAGCATTCACCTATATATAGCAATCTTTAGTCTGCTTGGATGCTTTAGCGCTTTAGTGCAGTGAAGCGGTTTTCGAATTGAAAATTAAGAATTCAGAATGCAGAATTATATGAATAATGATTTTTCATGAAGCAAAAGCCGAATCCTCTACGGGATCAAACCTACGAATTCGCTCTAGAAATCGTGCGATTTTGTATGGAAATGCAGGAACGGCGTGAATATGTGATAAGCAGACAACTACTGAAATCAGGGACAAGTATTGGTGCAAATGTTGAGGAGGCATTGCATGCGGAAAGTCGAGCTGACTTCATTCATAAGTTATCAATTGCACTTAAAGAAGCCCACGAATCGAATTTTTGGTTACGTCTTATTTTTGACTCACAATGTGATCCAAACTGTAAGACAGCCGAATTACGGAGAAAGTTACATGCGATAATTTCGCTTCTTACACGTATAATCAAGAGCACCAAGGAAAATATGGCTACTAAAAAATTCTGAATTCTCAATTCTACATTCTGAATTATACTTGTCTTATGCACTTCGCTGATCGACTAACGGCCGCCATTAAAGAAAAAAGTCCCGTCTGCGTGGGTCTCGACCCCGATGTATCAAAATTGCCCGAGGGAATTTCCCACGATGCTGACGGCGTACTCACGTTCAGCAAAGCAATTATCGATGCAGTAAAAGGCTCAGCCTCCGTGATTAAGCCACAACTCGCGTTTTATGAAGTACTTGGATGGGAAGGGATGAAAGTATTCTGGGATGTGTGTGCATATGCCAAGAAGCAGAACATGATTGTGATTGCAGATGCGAAGCGGGGCGACATCGGATCTACGTGTGAAGCATACGCAGAAGCCTTTCTGTTTGAAGACAGCCCTGTTGATGCGGTCACGGTGAATCCGTATCTCGGATCAGACGGTATTACGCCGTTTATCGAACGCGCAGCAAAACACGAGAAGGGACTGTATGTTCTGGTAAAAACAAGTAATCCGAGTTCCGGTGAACTGCAGGATTTACCGATTGGTGACGAGGTGGTGCATGAACATCTGGCGCAGCTGACCGAAAGTTGGGCAGCGCAGCACATTGGACCGGAGACTAACTTGAGTTTTATCGGTGCTGTTGTCGGCGCAACGTACCCCGAAGAGCTGAAATACCTACGCACGCTGATGCCGCATGTGCCGTTTTTGATTCCCGGCTACGGCGCGCAAGGTGGAACGGTGGATGATGTGAAGCATGGATTTTTGCCTGATGGAACCGGTGCGATCGTCTCATCATCGCGCGGTATTATCTTCGCATCGAAAGGTGCGGACTATGCGGAAGTAGCACAAAAGGCCGCCACCGAGATGGCAGCAGCCTTGAAGTTCTAAAACCGGATCAGCTAGCCAATCAGCTATTTCGTCACCGTCACCACCGGTCCGCTTTCGACGATTTTGTCACTCTCGATCCATGAGAACGTTTCCGTTCCATCGGACCAGCTTGCCGCGCCTACGGTTGTCACGCTGCCAGGGCCCGGGGTCACCAACTGAACAGTTCCGTTTTGTTTTACCCCTGCGACAGAGAGATCTGCAGCAATGTCGAATACAACTGGAGACGAGGACATCAACTGCTGAGCAGTCGGGATGACGCAAATGACAAGACGGCCGACAGCCTGTGATTCCATCGCACAACCGGATGCCATGACTGGCTGGCCCACAGGGTAAATGCGGATGTTCGATACATTCAGATCCGCCGTCTGCAGCATGAAGTACAGATTTTGTAGACGGACCTGCGCTCCCGCTGCTGCTTCACCGGTAACCGCAAAACGTCCCAGTAGCCTGTCCTCACCGGCGGACTGCTGCAGCTGCGTACCCAGGTCGCCGCGAATCATGGTAAGTTTTCCAAAGGAAGTCTGATGCGTGAGAATCTGATTGGAATCTGCGGAGAAGTAGTAAAGCGTATTGGTGCTCACGCCTGTCGTCGCAATCTGGACCGATCGCACTTCAAGCACTTCGTTCGATAGCGCTCCACCTGTGCCGGTCTTCATACGAGCACGTAGTCCCACACGCAGATTTGAGTCTTTTGTCACGATAGGCGCGGTTTCATCTAAATCCACGCGCCAGTGCACTTTGTCTGTATTGCTGTAAAAACGTAATGCGAGTGTCGCCAACTCTCTGCCGGTCTCATCGACAAGAATAAGGGAATCGAGCGAATGGACCTGATCGCGCAATTCAACTTCAACCGTACGGATGCGGATATCCTCCGAGGGTGCCTCAATAGTTCCCTCCGTCAACGTCGATGTCAGTGTCCCTGCGAGTGCAAATCGGCTAACTGCGGGGAAGAGAGCGACGGATGATACAGAGGATGTAGAAGATGAAGAGGGCTGAGAAGATGCAGACGCAATCGATGAAACAGATGACACCGACGAAGACGATGTGCTGGATGATGAGCGTGACGACGATGCCAGTGATTCTCCGTCTTCAAATGCACGGTATTCTTCTAGCTCACCTTCACTCTCGGCAACAAAAGCAGCTGCAAGACGTGCCATCTGTCCGCGTGTGAGGAATGTTGCTGCATCAATTCCATCTGGGAGCGATACGCCGGCATTATCAGCAGCTTTCACGTAGCCCGTGTACCAAGCCCAACGCTCATTCGGTGCGGGTTCGGGAACAGGCAATTCAAAGAGCTCGACGAGCATCTTGAGTGCTTCGGCATAATTTACATCACGTTCGGGGTGAAAGAGACCGTCGGGATTTCCTTCGACAATGCCATCATTCTTCGCGGTGCAGATGTACTTCGTAAACCAGGCTGATGCGGGAGTATCGGGAAAGCATCCGGTCGCATCGGTCAGCTGAACATCTGCCGAGAGCAATGCGATCTTCAAAAACTCCGCGCGATTCAGTGTGCGCGCTGGCGCAAACGATCCGTCGGGATTACCGGAGACGGCACCGAGGTCGGTTAAGACGCTGATGCCCGCAGTATCGCGTTGCGAGAACGGAGCATCTGAATAACGCGACGTCGTATCGCTGAAGTCGAGTGCGAACGCAGCGAGTGGCAGAGAAATAAGTGCAAGAGAGGGGAGGAGGCGTTTCATGGAGGCAAGTATAGCAAGCGTGACAGAGAACTGTGAGAAAAATCTTGGAAGAGTAATGGATGTGCACATGAATATGGACACATACATCTCGAGGCATAGAATAACTGCGTGCGAAGGTTAAATACTTTTCATGGGCAACGCAGGAATACAAACGAACCAATACAAGCGTCAGAAGCAGAGCAAGGAGCACGTGCCGTCCGCAATATCATCGACGATTTCAACGGTCTTTATATGGTCGTGACAGACAGCCCGCAGTCGGTAACGCCAACAGTAAATGTGATGCCATCTCCCGTACAACGACTACAAGATTCCGGAATCGAGCCGTATGAATATGATGAAATTGTCAGCATCAGCGGAGCGTGGCTAGACATGCGCGATTGTATCAATCATGGAGAATACCAGCTGGATCCCTCTCAGCTACAAGCAAGAATTGACGCAATGATCAGCCGCATAGCAAACACATCTGCCATATAGATGGTAGCCTTGATTGGAATTGAACCAATATCTACCCCTTAGGACGGGGTTGTTCTATCCGTTGAACTACAAGGCCACGAGCAGAGTAACTCGGATAGCAGATAACGGACAACGGTACTCTTATCCAAACACGACGACTTCCCGCCCTTCTTGCGGCAAGGCACCTTTCTGCTTG